>CAIWAJ010000123.1:0-1703 GCA_903910565.1 uncultured Rhodospirillales bacterium | reverse complement strand
TTCCAGCCCGTTGATGCCGCCCGGCAGCATCATGTCGGTCATCTGCAGGTCGATCGGCGCGCGCTCCAGCAGCGCGAGCGCGCCGGCGGCGTCCTCGGTCTCCAGCACCCGATACCCCTGCTCGCGGAGCTGGCGCACCACGATGGCCCGCAACTCGGCGTTGTCCTCCACCACCAGCACCGTCTCGCTGCCGCCGACCGGCGCGGCGGGCGGCGGTTCCTCCGGCATTGCGGGGCTTTCGCCATCCAGCACCCGAGGCAGCAGGAGTTGGAACGTCGTCCCCTCGCCCAGGGTGCTCGACACCCGCACATAGCCGTCGGATTGGCGGGCGAAGCCGAACACCATCGCCAGACCCAGCCCGGTGCCGGCACCGGGCTCCTTGGTGGTGAAGAATGGCTCGAACACCCGCGGCAGCACGTCGGGCGCGATCCCGGTGCCGGTGTCGGCCACCTCGATCACCACGTATTCGCCTTCCGGCACATCCGGGCTGCGCTCGGCTTCTTCGGCGTCGATCCGGCGGTTGCGGGTGGCGCTGCGGATATGCCCGCCCTTCGGCATCGCGTCCCGCGCATTGCCGACCAGGTTCGTCACCGCCGCCTCGGCCTGGCCGGGGTCGGCGAGCACCGGCCAGATACCGCCGGCAAATTCGGTCTCGATCGTGATATCGGTGCGCATCGAACGCCGGAGCAGCTGGGTGACGTTGCTGAACAAGGCGTTGAGGTCGAGCGCGCGCGGATCGAGCGACTGGCGGCGGGAGAAGGCGGTCAGCCGGCGCGTCAGATCGGCCCCGCGCATCACCGCGTCGATCGCCGCGGCGGCCAGCTCCTTCTGCTCGCTGTCCTCTTCGTGCAGCGACATCATGATCTCCAGATTGCCGCCGATCACGCCAAGCATGTTATTGAAATCATGCGCGATCCCGCTCGCGAGCGTGCCGATTGCCTCCATTTTCTGGGCATGCTGCAAGGCCTCCTCGGCCGTCTTCAGCTCGCCGATATCGACGAGCACCAGCATCAGATGCTGCTGCCCGCCATCGCCGCGCACCATCGAGGTGGTGGCCCGCACCCAGACCCGGCTGCCATTCGGCCGCAACTGCCGGCGATCGACGCTGTAATGCGGGATACGTCCGGCCAGCAGCGAATCGTGGCTGGCCCGGCCGCGCGCGAGATCGTCCGGCACCACCAGGTCCTGCGCGCGGCGGCGCAGCAGCTCCTCGCGGCTATAGCCGCAAATCGCGCAGAACCGGTCATTCACCCGCAGGATCCGGCCGGTCTGGTCGATATGCGCGATGCCCACCGCGGCCTGCTCGAAGGTGGCGCGGAAACGGGCCTCGCTCTCGCGGCTCGCCTCCTCCGCCCGCTGCTTGGGCGTCGCGTCCGCCGCGTAGATCAGCCGGTAGCGCACCGCGCCCTTCTCGTTCAGCACCGAGGTGATCCCGTTGCGCACCGGCAGGAAGGAGCCGTCCGGCAGGCGATACCAGGTATCGAACTCCACGCTGCCCATCCGGTCGGACGCATCCATCATCGCGGGGATGCGGGAGAGTTCGCTTTGCGCATAGGCCTGGATCGCCGGCTTGCCCATCAGGGCGCGGGCGCTCATGCCGCGCAGCCCGGCATAGGCGGGGTTGGCGAAGCGGATGCGGTCGGTCACCGGATCGGCGATCGCGATGCCGAAGGAGGCATTCTCCACCGCGTCGGCGAGGCGCC
>CAIWAJ010000122.1:0-2489 GCA_903910565.1 uncultured Rhodospirillales bacterium | reverse complement strand
GGCCGGTCGGGGCACGGCCACCACGGGCCGGGGCGCCGGCGGCGGGGCGGGGGGCGCGGCCTGGTTCACGGCGGCAACATTGACGGGAGCCGCCACCGGCTTGGCGGGCGGGGCGAGAGCGGTCGGGGCGAGCGGAGACGCCAGGGGCAGCGGCGGCCGCGGCGGCGCCAGGACCGGCGCGACCGCCACCGGGGCGAGCGGGCCTGGCGGCGTGACGAGCGTGGCCATCGTGACGGGTACCGGCTTCGGCGCGGCCGCCGGCCGCTCCACCCGGACCGGCTCGATCCGCGGCGCCTCGGGCACCGGCGGCTCGGTTCTCACCGGCACCGGCCGCGGCATGGTCGCGTTCGGCATCTGCGGCTCCAACGGCGCCGGCGGCGGCGGGGCGCCGACTGCGGGCAGCCGCCGCTCAAGCTCGGTGAAGCTGGTGAATTGGGTGGGGGCCGTGGTCTTGAGATCCGGCAACAGGCTGCCGGACAGTTCCGCGAGGCGGGAGGGATCATTCAGCAGCGCATATTCGGTGCGCAGCAGACCCGCGCGCTGGCGCACGGCATCGGTCTGCTTCATCACCCGGGCGATCTCGCGGTCGAGCAGCATCGCCTGATTCTTGGTCTGGAACAGGTAAAACCCGGAACCGAGGGCGGCAATCAGGCAAAGCAGGGTGATCGGGCGCATCATCGCACATCTCCCATCGGGTCATTGCGTGCCATCGCCCGCAGCCTGGCGCTCCGGGCGCGCGGGTTGGCATAGGTCTCGTCGCTGCCCGGACGCAGCGCCTTCGCGGTGAGCGCCGAGAAATCCGCCACCTGCCGTCCCATCAACCCGCGCGGGTCATAGCGCGAGGGGGCCGGGGTGCGGCCGGTGGCCTCGGTCATGAAGCGCTTGACGATGCGGTCCTCGAGCGAGTGGAAGGACACCACCACCATTCGCCCGCCGGGGGCCAGAAGCTGGGCGGCGTCAGCGAGAGCGCGGTCGATCTCGCCGAGTTCGTCATTCACCTTGATCCGCAAGGCCTGGAAGCTGCGGGTCGCCGGGTCGATGCCCGAGCGGTCGGGCGGCACCACCGCGCGGATGACACTGGCGAGACCGGCGGTGGTGGTGATCGGAGCGAGCACCCGGGCGGCGACGATCGCCTTGGCGATGCGCCGCGACAGCCGCTCCTCGCCGTACTGGTAGATGATGTCGGCGAGCTCGCCCTCCGGCAGCGTGTTCACCAGATCGGCCGCGGTGGGGCCGGAGCGGCTCATCCGCATGTCGAGCGGGCCGTCGAAGCGGAAGGAGAAGCCGCGCGCGGGATCGTCGATCTGGAAGGAGGAGACCCCGAGGTCGAAAACCACGCCGTCGAGCCGGCGGATCCCGACCCCATCGAGCAGCGAAACCATGTCACCGAAGCCGCCCTCGATGAGGTGCAGCCGGCCGGGATAGCGGGCGGTCAGAGCGGCGCCGCGGGCGATGGCGTCGGGGTCGCGGTCGATCGCGTAGACGGTGCAACGCGCGGCATTGAGAATGCCCTCGCTGTAGCCGCCGCCGCCGAAGGTGGTGTCGAGATAGATGCCGTTATCGCGCGGGGCGAGGCTGTCGAGCACCTCCGGCAGCATCACCGGGACATGGCCGCTCATGACGCGGCTCCCGGCAGGCTGAGCTTGCGCGTCTTGGCCCGCTCCAGCGCGGCGGCGCGATGGGCACGATAGGCGGCGGGAGCCCAGATCTCGAACTTGCGGCGCAGGCCGACGAAGGTGACGGCGTCCGACAGTTCGGCATGCAGCGCGAGCGCCTCGGGGAGGATCACCCGCCCGTCCTTGTCCGGCGAGCAGCGCGCGGCGTCGGCGTAGACGGCATAGGCCATGTCGTCCTCGTCGTCGCTGAACAGATCGAGCCGCTGCATGGAGCCGGCAAGTTCCTCGAACTCGGCCCAGGCCCAGCCCTCGACGCAGGCGTGTTTATGCGAGGGACGCAGCACCAGGCTCCAGGGGCCGGCTCCCGGGCGCAGTTCGTCACGGAAGTCCGAAGGGATGGACAAGCGTCCCTTGGCATCCAGTTTTCCCAGGAATGTGCCCATGAAGAGCGTCATTCGGCCCGGCTTCGCCCCTTTCCATCACGTCGCGCTCGGAAGCTGCGACGACCCCACGCGCGATGGACCCATACCAGGCCCGATCGGGATGGTATGGGATATCATGGGCAATTATGGGCGTCAAAGGGATTTGGCTGGGATAGTCCTGGGATTCCCGGGAATCATACGTAATATCAGAGCGTTAAAAAAAATCCTTCGATATGACTTCAGCCTGCCTGCCTGACGACGTCAACACAGTTATCCACAGCTTCGCAAGCTCCTTAACCTTTTGTTGGACATTTGTTCATGATTGAGTCAGGTTTTGTAAAGTTTTGCGATGATAAATTGGCGCCTGACGGCCTGTAAGCCGGGTTCTGTCCGCCCCGCCGAAGTTCGCTCCTCGGCGTTGCGAGACGGCCATTCCTCTGTGACGTGCATT
>CAIWAJ010000121.1:0-1749 GCA_903910565.1 uncultured Rhodospirillales bacterium | reverse complement strand
CAAGCTGATTGACGGAACCTTCCCCGATTACAGCCGCGTCATCCCGGCCAACAACGACCGGCGCCTGACCGTCGAGCGCGGTGATTTCGCCGCTGCCGTCGACCGCGTCTCGACCATCTCCTCGGAGCGCGGGCGCGCCGTGAAGCTCTCCCTTACAGAGGGCAAGCTGACGCTCTCCGTCACCAACCCCGATTCGGGTTCGGCGACGGAAGAGCTTGAGGTCGATTACGATGCACCGGCGCTCGATATCGGCTTCAACGCCCGCTATCTGCTCGACATCACCATGCAGCTCGACAGCGATACGGCCCTGTTCAAACTGGCCGATCCCGGTTCGCCCACGGTGATCCAGGACCGCGATGGCGCCGCAGCCCTCTACGTCCTGATGCCGATGCGCGTTTGACATGGCCTGCGGTGCTTGCGCTTCCTGACCGGGGCGCTATCACCGGGTCATGTTGCCGAATCCCGCCGCTCCTTCAAGCGAGCCGCACGCGTCCCTGCGCGCTGCGGGTCAGCGCCCGCACGTGCGCCGGCTGGTCCTGTCGGACTTCCGCTCCTATCCCACCCTGGACCTCGCCATGTCCGGGCAGCTCGTGGTGCTGACCGGCGACAACGGGGCGGGCAAGACGAATATTCTGGAAGCCCTGTCCATGTTCACCGCCGGGCGCGGCCTGCGCCGCGCGGAGCTGTCCGAGATGGCCCGTATCGGGGGGACCGGCGGCTGGGCCGTTTCCGTCGAGGTCGAGACCGATGGCATTCGCCAGCAGCTCGGCACCGGGCTCGAACCGGCCAGCGCATTCAACCCGGCCCAGCGACGCTACCGGATCGAGCGGGCGCCTGTGGGCTCCGCGAGGGCCTTTGCCGATCACCTGCGGATCGTCTGGCTGACGCCAGCCATGGACGGACTTTTCAGTGGCCCTGCGGGCGACCGGCGGCGCTTCCTCGACCGTCTGGTGCTGGCAGTGGATTCCGACCACGGAACCCGCGTGAACGGGCTGGAGCGGGCCCTGCGCAATCGCAATCGCCTGCTTGAGGAGGGCAGTCGCGACAGCCAGTGGCTCGACGCCGCCGAGCGGGAGCTGGCCGAGCTCGCGGTCGCCGTGTCTGCCGCCCGCCATGAGACGGCATCGAGGCTCGCGGCGCTCATTGCCGAGGAGCGAGATGAGACATCGCCCTTCCCATGGGCAGAGCTGGCGCTGGAGGGCGACATCGAGCGGCTGATCGACGAGATGCCCGCGCTCGAGATCGAGGAGCGCTACCGCGCCCTGCTGCGCGACAATCGTGGTCGTGACGCAGCTGCCGGCCGCACGCTGATCGGTCCGCAGGCGAGCGACCTCGTCGTGCGCCATGGCCCCAAGCAGGCGGATGCGGATCGCTGCTCCACGGGTGAGCAGAAGGCCCTGCTGGTAGGGCTCGTCCTCGCCCATGCGCGGCTTGTGGGAGCCATGAGCGGTATTGCTCCGCTTGTCCTGCTCGATGAAATTGCCGCTCATTTCGACCCATCGCGCCGCGCCGCGCTCTATGCGGCGCTCGAACGACTCGGCGGGCAAGTTTTCCTGACCGGAGCAGATCCGGCAGCCTTTTTGGAAGCCCCTGAAAAGACACAGGTTTTCAAGGTCTCCGCCGGGCGGGTCGACGCAGGCTGATCGCGCTGGTCGATGACCGGTGAAAAGTCCATGAAAAGCCGGGATTTAGCGCGGTATTTCCGTGCTTTCGGACCCCACTTTGGAGTAGGTTTCTGGATAAGCGAAT
>CAIWAJ010000120.1:0-3715 GCA_903910565.1 uncultured Rhodospirillales bacterium | reverse complement strand
GGATAGACTTAATATTTTCCTCCTGATTGGTGATTGACGATCGCGCTTGGCTGGGGCAAGTCATAGGGCAGTTCTAGGTTATTGCGAGGCATGAGCAGTTCCGAGACACTTGGCTCGCTTTATAGGAATGATTTAGGCAGCAAGAGGGTTAGGTCGCGATGTCGTCGAATTACAATGAGCCGATCACGTTTGGGGCAACCGGCAGCGCATTGCGCCTGAACTGCGTTGGCATCGATTTTTCCGACAATACACCTCGCTCGTGGACGACCGATACACTGGTCCAGCTCGATCTGCGGCTGCCGCCCACACGCGACGACGTGACGATCGAGATCAACACCGATGCCTACATCACCGATGAGGTGCCACAACACCAAGTGTTCGCCTATCTAGGTGGCGCATTTGTCGGCTTCTGGCGCGTGCGTCGATACGGCAAGCTGTCGGCGCGGATCAACCGCACACTCTTCACCGGCCGCCCCGCGATCCTTGCCTTGGCGCTCCCCAATGCCGAGTCCCCCTATACCCTGGGTCTCGGTGATGACCGCCGCGAGCTCGGCCTGCATCTGGAAACGATCACCTTTAGGCTTGGACAGTAGCATCACGCGGCTGTAGAAACCCAAGTCACCCAGCGTGTATGGCGCATGAGCATCGAGATGGATCCGGACGAAGAGATCACACGTGAGCCGCCCGAGGCAGGCGCACTGTCGACGGAAGTGGCTGCATCCGAACCACTCGGCTCGATGCCCGTTGCGCTACCCCTGCCTCCCGAGCCGCAAACCGGCCCGGCGGCTATCGGCAACGTCGAGCAACTCGATCACATCGAAATTCGTGGCTGGACGTGGAATCCGGATCGCCCGGATGAGCCGCTCGACGTCGAGATTCTCGACGGTGACGAAGTGATCCTGCGCATTCGCGCCGACCAACTGCGCGTTGACCTGCGCGACGCAGGCATGGGCAACGGCTATCACGGCTTCGTGATCCGCAACATCGGCGCGATCCTCCCGACATCGCGACACCAAATCCGGGTGCGCCGCGTTGTCGATGGGGTGGACCTGCCGGGCTCGCCGGGCTGGATCATCCAACCGGCAATGGATGCCAGCGCACTCAATTTCATCAACCTCGCCGCCGATACCGCAGTCCGCACCGCGCGCCGCACGGAGGACCTGGCGGAACCTATCGCAGTGATGCTTGGCCTGCTCGGTGAGCTCATCAACGCCTATGACGCACTGGCGCAAACCTCACAAGACGGGGCCTTGGCGCCAATTGACCTGGCGGACATCCAGCCCCTTACCGCACGCACCCGCGAGTTGGTGGATCTGCTGCGCTCCAGCTACCCCCCGCTCCGCTTTCCGGACGCTGCCGAACCCGTCGTTTCCGTCATCATTCCCGTCTACAACAAATTCTCTGTCACATATGACTGCCTGAAATCGATCGCCGCCGCATTACCGCAGCGCAGCTTCGAAATCATCATCGTAGATGACACCTCCAGCGACGAAACCCTGCTCGCGAGCCTTGTGCTCTACGGCGCCATCCGCGTCGTGCGGAACACCAGCAACCTCGGCTTCGTGCGCACCTGCAATGCCGGCGCCGCGGTCGCGCGCGGAAAATACCTGCTGTTCCTGAACAATGACACGCTGGTGAAGGAGAACTGGCTCGACGCGCTGGTCGATACCTTCGAGCAGGTGCCCAACATCGGCATCGCCGGCTCCCGCCTCCTGTTCCCCGATGGCACCTTGCAGGAAGCCGGCGGCATCATCTGGCGGCTCGGCGATGGCCGGAACTGGGGCCGTGGCGGCAACCCGACGGATCTTGCCTTCTCATATCTGCGCGATGTCGACTGGGTGTCGTGTGCCGCATTGATGATAGAGCGCCCACTCTTCGAGGCGCTCAACGGCTTCGACGAACTCTACGTTCCCGCCTACTACGAGGACACCGATCTCGCCTTCCGCGTGCGCGCCCTCGGCAAGCGCGTGGTCGTGCAGCCGGCATCTGACATCATCCATCTCGAAGGCGTCAGCAACGGGACTGATACCGCCGGTACCGGCCTCAAGCGCTACCAGGTCGCGAACCACACGAAATTCTACCAGCGCTGGAAGCACGTGCTGGCCGCCCATCGGCTCAATGGCGAGCAGCCGGAGCTCGAAGCCGAGCGGGCGGTCGGCAAGCGCGCGTACTTCATCGACGATTCGGTTCCCACGCCAGATCGTGACGCCGGATCCAACGCCGCTCTCGAACATATGAAAGCCTTGCAGGCGCTCGGCTATAAGGTGACGTTCCTGCCGGCTGACAATATGGCGCCAATCCCGCCCTACACCGGAAACCTTCAGAAACTAGGCATTGAGTGCCTGTATTATCCAAAATTCTGGTCCGTCGAAGAGGTCTTCCGCAAGGCGAAGGTAAAGCCAGACCTTATCTATCTTCACCGCTATTCCAACGCATCCAAATACGCGACGATGGCACGGCGCTACTTTCCCACGTGCCGCATTGTCTACAATGTCGCCGACCTGCACTTCCTCCACATGGAGCGCGAGGCAGCGCTCGCCCCTGACACCACCACCGCGGCACAGGCCGCAATGCAACGCCAGAGTGAAATGCTCGCCATGCAGGGGGTGGATAGCGTGATCGTCCATTCCCCCGTGGAAGCCGCGTTGCTGCATGCAGCCGACCCGCGCCTTCATGTTGCCGTGGTGCCCTGGACTGTAACACCCCGTCCGCCCCCGCGCCCCTTCGCCGAACGCACCGGCGCCGCCTTCATCGGCGGCTTCGGCCATCCGCCCAACGTCGATGCCGTGCGGTTTTTCGTGACCGAGATCGCCCCTCAGTTGCATCAGAAGGTCCCGGAGTGCGTCACCTATATCGCCGGCAGCAAAATGCCCGATGAATTCGCCCGCATGCGGGTTCCGGGAGTCGTCCCCGTTGGCTTCGTGCCGGTCCTGGCTGATCTGCTGCACCAACTGCGTTGCACCGTGGTGCCGCTGCGCTACGGTGCCGGCATCAAGGGGAAGGTTCTGGAGAGTTTCGCCCATGGATTGCCGTGCATCATGAGCGAAATCGCCGCCGAGGGGCTGGAACTCGAAGGTGATCTTGCTTGGCTGGTGGCACGCTCGCCGGAGGAGTTTGTGGAGAAGATCGCTTTAGTGCATCGCGACGAAGCGTTAAACCAGCGACTGGCGGAAGCGGGATTAGCATATATCGCGGCGCGGCATAGTGCGGCGGCGGTGAAGGGGGCGTTGGGGGCGGCGGTAAGTGGGTAGATCAACTTTATTCCAGCGACCGGGAAGACTCGGTTCGACTGTTCGTGTCAGGAAATCTTAAGCGCATCGTGATGGATATCCCCTCCGACCCCGCCACCGTTGGCCCGTCTCAGCTGCGGATTACTGCACGTGGGCGATTGTTGTTTCTCCACGTGCCCAAGACGGCCGGCACGAACATGAGGGTTCATTTGATGAACCAGTACTTCCCTGACGAGGTGTACCCGGCTACGAATTGGGCCCAGGCGGCCCAAATCGATCGCCCGATAACGGATTTCCGGGTCTATTCTGGACATTTCCGTGCCAATTTTGCACGCAAAATGCCACCCGACACACGCACCTTAGTAGTGTTTCGCGAACCGGTGCCACGGCTGCTCTCGGCGCTGCGCCATTTGCGGCGCGATCCCGATTTCCATCCGGACCATGTATTAGTTCATGGCAGGACTCTGGGCGAGATTGTCCACATG
>CAIWAJ010000119.1:0-3401 GCA_903910565.1 uncultured Rhodospirillales bacterium | reverse complement strand
GCCTGACTGACCCTCCAAACCGTGCCCGTACGCCCAAAACCCCGGTGCGCCCCCCAGGCGCGGCCGCAAATCCGCTTGCCCAAACCGCGCCCACCGGGCACCAAAGCGAAAAAGAGGACACGTCCGATGAACCGCCCCTTCGCCGCCCTGCGCGTCCTCGACCTCACCACCACCATCGCCGGCCCCTACTGCGCCCGCCTGCTCGCCGATTCCGGCGCCGAGGTGGTGAAAATCGAAACCGCCGAGGGCGAGCTGATGCGCTCCCGTCCACCGCTCCGCAACGGCGCCAGCACCAGCTACGGCCAGCTCAACGCCGGCAAACGCAGCCTGGTGCTGGATTTGAAGCGCCCCGAGGCCGTCGCCATCGTCAAGCGCCTGGTCGCCGAGGCCGATATCCTGGTGGAGAATTTCCGTCCGGGCGTGATGAAGCGCTTTGGCCTCGATTACCCCGTGCTTCAGGCCATCAACCCCAAGCTCATCTACACCGCCATTTCCGGCTTCGGCCAAACCGGCCCCTCCGCCGGCCTCGCCGCCTACGCCCCCGCCGTCCACGCCTCCTCGGGCTTCGATCTCGCCCACCTCGCCTACCAGCCCGGCCGCGACCGCCCCGATAATTGCGGCATCTACATCGCCGACGTCCTGACCGGCACCTACGCCTTCTCCGCCACCATGACGGCGCTGTATCAGCGCAAGGAAACCGGGATCGGCCAGATGGTCGATGTCTCCATGCTCGAATCCATGCTGACCCTCACCTTGGGCGAAGTCCAAACCGCCCAATTCCCCGTCGCCCCCCCGGGCCGCCCGATGTTCGGCCCCGTCGCCACCGGGGATGGCTGGGTGATGCCCGCGGTTGCCTCCGAACGCACCTTCCAGAACCTCGCCGCCGCCGCCGGCCGCCTCGATTGGATCACCGCCCCCCGCTTCGCCGCCTACCCCGATCGCCGCGCCAATTGGGGCCAGCTCGTCGACGAGCTCGAAACCTGGTCCACCACCATGCCCACCGCCGAGGTCGAAGCCGCGCTCAACGCCGCCGGCGTGCCCTGCTCGTCCTACCGCACCGTCGCCCAAGCCCTCGCCGACCCCCAGCTCGCCCACCGCAACGCGCTGGCCGAAATCCACGATGCCGCCGGGAGCTTCAAGATCATCAACCCGCCCTACCGCCTGTCCCAGGCCGATACCACCGTCCAGCCCTTCGCCGCCGCCTTGGGGGAACACAGCCGCGCCGTGCTCGCCGAACTCGGCTATCCCGCCGCCGAGATCGACGCGCTGATCGCCGCCGGGGTCGCCACCTAGGGGAGCACTTTTCCCGGGTTCAGCAGCCCCGCCGGATCGATCGCCCGCTTGATCCGCCGCATCAGGTCAAGCTCCGCCCCCCCGCGCCAGTCCGGCATCATATAGGGCTTCAACCGCCCGATGCCGTGCTCGGCCGAGAAACTGCCGCCGTACTGCCGTACCACCTCGCAGACCGTGTCCATGATCTCATGGTCCCGCGCGAGAAACGCCGCCCCCTCCATGCCGATTGGTTGCTCCAGATTGAAGTGGATATTCCCGTCGCCCATATGCCCGAACGGAACCGCCCGAATTCCCGGCATCAGCGCCTCACACGCCGCCTTCGCCTCGCGGATGAACGCGGGAACCTTGGAGACGGGAACCGAGACATCGTTCTTGATGCTCGCCCCCTCGCGCTTCTGGCTTTCGCTATGCTCCTCCCGCAACCGCCACATCGCCGCCCGCTGCGCCGCCGACTCCGCGACCGCCGCGTCAGTCACCACCCCCGCCTCCAACGCCCCCATCAGCACCGCCTCAAACGCCTCCCTCAGCCCCGCATCGGGCCGCGGGGTCGCAAGTTCGATCAGCGCATAATGCGGAGATCGTGCCCCAAGGGGTAAAACGGCGCCCGGGATATGCCGCAGCACAAACTCCATCCCGAGCCCCGACATGTATTCGAATGCCTGAACGGCCGCCGGGTCATGCCGATGGAACCGCGTGAACAGCTCCAGCGCCGCGTCCTCGCTCGGCACCGCGCAAAACGCCACCTCGATCTCCCGCGGCCGCGGAACCAGCTTCAGCACCGCCGCGGTGATGATGCCGAGTGTCCCTTCCGCGCCGACGAACAGCTGGCGGAGACAATAGCCGGTATTATCCTTCCTCAGCCGCCGCAATCCGTGCCAGATCTCGCCATCGGGAAGCACCACTTCGAGCCCGAGCACCAGGTCCCGTGCGTTGCCATACCGCACGGTGTTGTTGCCGCCGGCGTTGGTCGAAAGAATGCCGCCGATCTGCGCCGTCCCCTCGGAGCCGATCGAGAGCGGAAACAGACACCCCACCTCATCCGCCGCCATCTGCGCCGCCTTCAGCGTGGCGCCGGCCTCGATGGTGAGGCTGAGGTCGATCGCGTCGACGTCGCGGATCCGGTTCATCCGCGAGAGACACAGCACCAGCTCGCTGCCATCCTCATCCGGCACCGCCCCACCGACCATCGACGTATTGCCCCCCTGCGGAACCACCTTGCGCCCCGCCACCGCACATTCCCGCAGCACCGCCGCGACCTGCTCGGCACTCGCCGGCCGCAGCACCGCCGCCGTGCGGCCGCGATAGAGCCGGCGCCAGTCCTCGGCGAAGGGGGCGGTGTCGGCGGGGTCGGTCAACAGGCCGGAGGGGCCGAGAATTTCGGTGAGACGGTCAATCAGGGCATCGGACATGGCGGAACCTCCTGGGGCGCGCTATGTGCCAGAAAGCTGCTGGATTTGCACGCGGGGGGACACGCGATGAGCATCGAGATCGTCAATATCGTTGACCGGCCAGACCTCATTCCCGCCGCGGCGCGCTGGCAGTGGGAGCAATGGGGGCGCAAGAACAACGTGCCGATCGAGCAGGTCGAGGCCTTCATGGCGAGCCACACCGCAACCTCCGGCCCGCCGCAATGCTTCGTGCTGCTCGATGACGGCGTGCCGGCCGCGGTGGCGACGCTGGAGCATCATGATCTCGATGCCCGGCCGGACCTCACCCCCTGGCTCGCCAATCTGGTGGTCGATCCCGCCTTCCGCGGCCGGGGCCACGCGATCCGCCTGGTGCAGCATACCGAGGCCGCGTGCCGCGCGGCGGGGTTGCCGCGCTTCTACCTCAACACCGAATCGGCTGCCCCTCTCTACGCACGACTCGCCTGGGTCGAGATCGGCACCGCGCCGCACTTCGATCACACGGTGACCATCATGGTGCGCGAACTGGGCTGAGCGACGCTTGCCGCCGCGGCGTTTTCGTGGCTTGTGCGCGCGGGATACGAAACACATCTAACCGTCGCATGCGAGCGGAGCGAGGACGTCGATATGGATGAGATCATCGGGCAGAAGCCGGCCGCCGAGGCCATGATCGTGGATGGCGACCAGAACACCTTCATGAAG
>CAIWAJ010000118.1:0-1517 GCA_903910565.1 uncultured Rhodospirillales bacterium | reverse complement strand
GGCGCCTCGGACCTCGCCAAGGAGACCATAGGCTTCGGCCGCAGCACCCGTGAAGGTGAGGACCAGGATGCGATCAAGCGCCTGTTCACCCCGGAGTTCCGCAACCGGCTCGACGCCAGTATCGGTTTCGCGCCGCTGACGCCGGAAATCGTCGCGCAGGTGGTCGAGAAGTTCGTCATGCAGCTCGAGGCGCAACTCGCCGACCGCAATGTGACGATCGAGCTGTCTTCGGCCGCCAAGGAGTGGCTGGCCGAGCGTGGCTATGACCGGCTCTACGGCGCGCGGCCGTTGTCGCGGGTGATCCAGGAGCACATCAAGAAGGCGCTCGCCGAGGAGCTGCTGTTCGGCAAGCTCGTCAAGGGCGGCTCGGTGAAGGTGACGCTGAAGGACAACAAGCTCGACTTCGAGTGCCTGGCGGCCAGCCCGCCCGCCCTGCCGAAGCCGGAAGCCGATCCGGACGAAGGTACCGAGAAGGAGCCGGAAGCGGCGGGGTGATGCGTCGCCGCAGCGGCGCCCAAACCTAGCCCGGTATGTCCTTGATTGTGTTGTACGGACCGCCGTTGCCGCGGCGCCATAGGCCCGCGGGCGGCGAACCGGGCTTCGTTGAGCCCACGTGATTCGCGAATCGGGATGCCTAGTTGTTCCGGCGCATGGCGATGCCTCGCTTGGCCGGTCACCTGCTCTGACAGATAGTTGATCGCAGCTTTTCGGAGAATGTTTAATAAACAATTGACCATACGTGCGCTGTGCTGCCTTTATCGTGCCAAAGTCACGGGAACAGGCACACATGAACCGCTTCACACGGCATGTCACAACACTCGTCATGCTCGCCACGTCGACCGCTCCGGCCTGGGCGACGGACTGGCTGATGTTTGGCAATGGCCCTCGCCATGACGGATACACCGCCGCCGAGGCCGTCCTGACCCCCGGCAACGTGTCGAGCCTCACGCGCAAATGGGGCTACAGCGTCGTTGCATACAAGCGCACGCATGGGCTGCCGCACTCGAAAAATTTCGTGTCAATCTACGCTCAGCCGGTCATCGCCAGCGACGTGAATGTCAGCGGTGCGAGCAAGTCGATCGTCTATTTTGGCGACAATGGTGGCACTTTCCACGCGATCGACGCGAACAGCCGGGCGCCAGCGGGCACGCTGATCTGGACACGGCAGACTCCTGTGAGCACGGTCCACTGCACGGGGCTGACCAGCGGTATCAAGGCATCCGCGGCCATCGACCGCGCGGCCAATCATGGGCGTGGCGCCGTCTACGTCGCCAGCAACGCCCGCGTTTTCGCCTGGGACCTGGCGACCGGCGACACTCTGGAGCGTTGGCCCGATGGCGGGATGCAACTCCCCAATCTCAACCCGGCCACGGAAGGAGAGGTGGCTCGGGAAATTCGGACAGAGCGATAGGTGGATTTCCTGCCTGACAGCGGCAATGTTGCCGCGGATCAGGAGCGAACATGACGAAGCGAACACGACGGACGCATAGCCCGGGCTTCAAGGCGAAGGTGGCGTT
>CAIWAJ010000117.1:0-5476 GCA_903910565.1 uncultured Rhodospirillales bacterium | reverse complement strand
CCCATTGAGTAAAGTTTTTTTGCTTCTTTTTTTTCAAAAAAAAGCGCTTCCTTACTTGCTTATGGAGCCTCCATGCACCGTCACCCGTTGATCATGGTCTGCACCTGCGAGATCGCCGGCCGCGTGCGTGGCAAGGGGTTTCCGGCCGGGGATTTGGCGTCGAGGCTGGTGAAGGGGGTTGGCTGGGTGCCGACGAACACGATGATTTCGTGTTTCGGGCCGATCTACAGCACGCCGTTTGGCACCACGGATGATTTGATGCTGGTGCCCGATCCGGCGACGGAGGTGAATGTCGAGTTTGGCGATGGGAGCGCCAATGAGCATTTTTACCTGGGGGATATCCGGCATCTCGATGGCAAGCCGTGGTGTTGTTGCCCGCGGGATTTTCTGCGGCGGGGGTTGGCGGCGCTGAAGGCGGAGGCGGGGGTGGATGTGGTGTCCTCGTTCGAGCACGAGTTTGTTTATACGGGGGTGGAGGATGTGCCGGGGGCGCCGTATTCGCTGGATGCGTATCGGCGGCAGGGGATTTTCGCCGAGGCGCTGATGGCGGCGCTGCGCTCCGCGGGGGCGGAGCCGGATTCGTTCATGCCGGAGTATGGGGCGCGGCAGTACGAGGTGGTGGTTGATCCGGCGACGGGGATTGCGGCGGCGGATCGGGCGGTGGTGCTGCGGGAGATGACGCGGGGGGTGGCGCATCGGTTGGGGCATCGGGCGATTTTCGCGCCGATTTTGTCGCCGGATGGGGTGGGGAATGGGGTGCATGTGCATTTCAGCCTGCGCGACGGCAATGGGCGGCCGGCGATGTATGACGCGAAGGGGCCGCTGGGGCTGTCGGTGCTGGGGGCGCGGTTCGTGGCGGGGGTGACGCATCATCTGCCGGCGCTGTGCGCGGTGACGGCGCCGAGCGCGGTTTCGTATATCCGGATGCGGCCGAACCGCTGGGCGCCGACGCATGCGACGCTGGCGAGCCAGGACCGCGGGGCGGCGATGCGGGTGTGCCCGATCTGGCCGGGCGGGGAGCCAGGGCGCCAGTTCAACGTGGAGTATCGCTGCGCGGATGCGGCGGCGAGCCCGTATCTCGCGCTGGGGGCGATCGTGTGGGCGGGGGTGGACGGCATCCGGCATCACCGCAAGCTGCCGGAGGGCGAGGGGGCGGCGCTGCCGGGGGATCTCGGGGCGGCGCTGGATGCGCTGGAGGGGACGGCGGAGGCGAAGGACTGGTTCGGGGGGACGTATCTGTCGACCTATCTGATGCATAAGCGGGGGGAGTTGGCGAGCCTGGCGGGGCTGGATGAGGCTGGGCAGTGTGCGAGGTATGCCGCGACGTATTAGGTTTAGGGTGTTCTTTTTGTGGACAAAAAGAACCCTGACGCGCAGCGCAGCGCAGCGGCGACGGGAGCGGCAGCGGATCGCCTTCGATCCGCGAGAGCGCTACATTCTTTCTTCAACCGGCTCCGCCGGCCTGCTCAGGGACTGCCATGACCGACCGTTTGCTTGCTGCCGATGAGCCTTCGCCCGTGTCCGTTGGGCATTTTGGGCGCGGGCGGTTTTTTCTCGCCTGCGACCATGCGGGGCGGCGGATTCCGGCGTCGCTCGGGCGGCTGGGGGTGCCGGAGAGCGAGTTGGTGCGGCATATCGCGTGGGATATCGGGATTTGGGGGACGTCGGTGCGGGTGGCGCGGGCGTTGGATGCGTTTTTGATCGGGCAGCCGTATTCGCGCCTGGTGATCGATAACAACCGGCCGCTGACGAGCCCGACGCTGATCCCGGAGATCAGCGAGTCGACTGATATTCCGGGGAATGTGGGGCTGAGCGCGGCCGCGCGGGCGGCGCGGGTTGCGGAGGTGTTTGCGCCGTATCATGCGCGGATCGAGGCGGAGATTATCGCGCGCAAGCCGGCGTTGTTCGTGGCGATGCATAGTTTTACCGACGTCTACAAGGGTGTGGCGCGGCCGTGGCATTGCGGGGTGTTGTTCAACCGGGATCTCGGGATTTCCCGCATACTGCTTGATCTGCTGCGCGCGGAGCCGGGGCTGGTGGTGGGGGAGAACGAGCCGTATGCGGTGTCGGATACGTCGGATTATTCGGCGCCGGTGCATGCGGAGCGGCGGGGGTTGCCGTATCTTGAGATTGAAATTCGCCAGGACCTGATCGCCACGCAAGAGGGCGAGGCGGAATGGGCCGAACGCTTCACCCGCCTGTTGCCCGAGGCCTGGCGCCGCTTTTCCGGAGAAACCGCATGAACCATCCGTATCCCTCGACCCGCGACCTGCCGGTTGAGCCCGCGCATACCACGCTGCTGTTCATCGACGTGCAGAACTACTGCGCCGTGCGCGAGGGCGGCGAGTTCAAGGACATGACGAAGGCGGAGTTCCAGGAGCGGCTGGGCTGGTTCTTCGACCAGATGGAGCAAAAGGTGGTGCCCAACATGCAGGCGCTGCTGGCGGGCTGCCGGGCGGCGGGGGTGGAGGTGATGTACACGCTGATCCGCAACCTCACCAAGGACGGGCGCGATCGCAGCCTCGACTACAAGATCACCGGGTTCTCGGTGCCGCCTGGCTCGTGGGACGGCGAGGTGATCGACGCGTTGAAGCCGCTGGACGATGAGATCGTGATCCCCAAGACGGCCTCCAACGTGTTCGTCTCGACCAATCTCGACTACGTGCTGCGCAATCTCTCCACCAAGTATCTGGTGATCTCCGGCATCGTGACCGACCAGTGCGTGGAGGGGGCGGTGCGTGACGGGTGCGATCTCGGGTATCTGGTGACGCTGGTGACCGATGCCTGCGCGACCTATACGCAGGAACGGCACGATAACTCGCTGCGGGCGATCAAGGGGTATTGCCGGCAGCGGACGACGGCGGAGTTTTTGGCGGAGATTAAGTAAGCGCTTCTTTTTTTGAAAAAAAAGAAGCAAAAAAACTTTATTCACTTGCGCCGGCGTCTCCCGGGAGGCTCCTCAGCAAACGGATAAAAGTTTTTTGCTTCTTTTTTTCAAAAAAGAAGTGCTTTCTTCTTTCAGGCCGGCCGCACATTCCACGGATAGGGCGCCGCGCCCTGCATGACGCCGGTGATTGACTTGCGGTAGGCGGTTTTGCCGAACCATTGGCCGACGGGGATGAAGGGGAGTTCGTCCATCGCGAGTTTGGCGAGTTCCTGGGCGAGGGTTTTCTGGCGGGCGGGATCGGGGGCGTCGAGCCAGTCTTGCACGAGTTGTTCGGCGTTGGTGTTGTCCCACCAGCCGAACCAGCCGGCGGCGCCTTGGCCGCGGATGATGCCGGAGGTTGCCGGGTTGATGTAGGCGGAGGCGGGGCCGTAGGTGTGGAAGGCGCTCCAGCCGCCTTTTTCCACCGGCTCGCGGCTGGCGCGGCGCTGGATGACGGTGCCCCAGTCGGTTTCCACCAGTTCGACGTTCATGCCGATCTTTTTCATGGTGTCGGCGGTGACGACGCCGAGCGGGTGGATGACGGGGAAGTCGGTGGGGTTGATGACGACGGTTTTCTGGCCGGAATAGCCGGCCTCGCGGAGGAGCTTCTTGGCCGCCTCGATGTCGCCGGGCATGGCGGCGGGGAGTTCGGTTTCGAAGGGGGTGGCGCAGGGGAAGGTGGAGCGGCAGAGGCGCCAGAGCGACTGGTCGTCGCCGAAGGTGGCGCGCATATAGTCCTCCTGGTTGATCGCGGTGCGCAGCGCGCGGCGGATCTTGACGTCGTTGAACGGCGCCTGGAGGTGGTTGAGGCGGACGAAGGAAAGGCGGCCCTGGGGGTTGTCGATGGCTACCGTGATGTCGCGGTTGCGCACGAGGGTGGGCAGCAGGTCGGACAGCGGCTGTTCCCACCAGTCGACCTCGCCGTTTTGCAGGGCGGCGGCGGCGGTGGCGGCGTCGGGGATGATGCGCCATTCGATGCGGGGGAAATGGGCGATTTTGGCCCCGGTGCCCCAGTCCGGCGCCTCCTGGCGGGGCACGTAGGCCTCGTTCTTCTCGTAGACGACGCGGCTGCCGGTGACGAATTCGTTGGCGATGAATTTATAGGGGCCGGAGCCCATCATCTCCGTGACCTGCTTGTTGGGGTCGGTCTGCGCGAGGCGCTCGGGCATGACGAAGGGGAGCGAGCTGTCGGGCTTGCCGATGGCGGCGAGGAGCAGGGGGAAGGGTTTCTTGAGTTTGATTTCGACGGTCTTGTCGTTGGCGCTGCCGTAGCTGTCGACCACCTTGTCGAGCAACTGGCCGAAGGGCTCCTTTTTGGCCCAGCGGGCGATGGAGGCCGCGGCGTCGCGCGCCAGGACGGGAGAGCCGTCGTGGAATTTGAGGCCGTCGCGCAGGCCGATGCGCCAAACGCGGCCATCGGGCGAGACTTCGGCGCCGGAGGCCATCTGCGGCTTCGGCACGCCGTCGGCGCCGGCGGAATAGAGCGTGTCGAACACGTGGTAGGCGTGATTGCAGGTGACGATGGCCGTCGTCAGGATCGGGTCGAGCAGGGTGAGATTGGCTTGCGGCACGAAACGCAGCGTGGCGGTCTTGGCGGGCTGGGCGACGGCGGGCGCGGCGAGGGCGGCGGCGGCGGAGGTCAGCAGGGCGCGGCGTTTCATGGTGGCTCTCCCTTGTTATTGGGGAGAGTAGACCATGAGTGAGACAGGTTGGAAGGAAGGAAGGGGTTCTTTTTTTGAAAAAAAAGAACCAAAAAAACTTTTATCCGTTTGGCACGGAGTCTCCCGGGGAGGCACCGCATCAAACGGAATGGAAAGTTTTTTGCTTCTTTTTTTCAAAAAAGAAGCGCTTGCTTGCTCACTTATGCATGCGTGATCACCGTCCCGGAATGCCCATCGCTAGCCAGGCCGAACCCGGCCGTTGAGAAGTGGCCTTGCAGCAGGAAGGTGCTGCTCGCGCCGCCGCCGGTCAGGGTGACGCTGGTGTTGGCGCCGCTGAACGCCGATGTCAGGTGGGCGGTGGGGTAGGCGATGTCGGTGAGGTCGATGCGGTCGGTGGCGAGGAAGCCGCGCAGGAGGTCTCCGGAGAGGCCGGCGGCGGTGTCGGTGAAGCTGTCATAGCCGGCGGTGTTGCCGACGAGGGTGTCGGCGCCGAGGCCGCCGGTGAGGGTCTGGTGGGCGGCGCCGGCGGTGATGGTGTCGGTGCCGGCGCTGCCGGTGGCGGTGATGAAGCCCATGGCGTTGAGCTTGAGGTTGGTGGCGGAGGAGAGCGAGACCGTTGAAATCCCGGTGATTTTCGCGCCAAGCGTGACGCTGCCGCCGCCATCGACCACCAGCGTGTTGGTGCCGGTGCCGGCGGTGATGCTGTCGGACGCGCTCGCCTTGGTGATGTGGATGGTGTTGTTGCCGGTGCCGGTGATGAGTTTTTCGCCGGCGCCGAGATAGACGGTGTCGGACCCGTTGCCGAGGGTGATGGTGGCGGTGTTGGCGGCGCCGACGACGAGGGCGGTGGCCTGGGCGCCGTTGGGCGAGGAGGTCAGCTTCAGGTTGG
>CAIWAJ010000116.1:0-1765 GCA_903910565.1 uncultured Rhodospirillales bacterium | reverse complement strand
GGTTGGCGCAGCGCCTCCAGCGCCACGCGGGGGAATTCGGGGAGCTCGTCGAGGAACAGCACGCCGCGATGGGCGAGCGAAATCTCGCCCGGCTTGGCGCGCACGCCGCCGCCGGTCAGCGCCGCCATCGAGGCCGAATGATGCGGCTCACGAAACGGCGGGCGCATGACAAGCCGCCCGCCATCGAGCATGCCGGCCACCGAATGCACGGTGGAGACTTCCAGCGCCTCCATGGGCGTCAGGTCCGGCAGCAATCCGGGCAGGCGGGAGGCGAGCATGGATTTGCCGGCACCTGGGGGCCCGACCATCAACAAATTATGCGCGCCGGCGGCGGCGATCTCCAGCGCGCGCCGGGCGGCTTCCATGCCCTTCACCTCGGCGAGGTCCGGGCAGGCGGGGGCGGCGGCCAGCCCGGGCGGCTCCGGCGGAGTGAGCACCTGGGTGCCGCGGAAATGGTTGATGAGCGAGAGCAGATCGGTGGGCGCCAGCACATCGAGCTTGCCGGCCCAGGCGGCCTCGGCCCCCTGGGCGGCGGGGCAGATCAGGCCGAGATCGGCCGCCGAGGCGGCAATGGCGGCGGGCAGCACGCCGGCGACCGGGTTGAGCTTGCCGTCGAGCGAGAGTTCGCCGAGGGCGGCATAGCGGGCGGCTTCCTCGCGCGGAATGACTTCCATGGCGGCGAGCACGGCAAGCGCCACCGGCAGGTCGAAATGGCTGCCCTCCTTGGCGAGATCGGCCGGGGCGAGGTTGATCAGCACGCGTTTGGGCGGCAGGGACAGTCCCATGGAGGTGAGAGCCGCGCGGACCCGTTCGCGGCTTTCGGTGACGGCCTTGTCGGCCAGGCCGACGATGAAGAACGCCGGATCGACTCCGCCGGCATTGGAAACCTGGACCTCGACGTCCACCCGCCGGGCCTCGACCCCCTCGAAAGCGACGGTGACCACACGCGCCATCATGGCCGGCTGCTCCCCCTGAGGCTCTACCTTCCATAGGCGCGAGCCAGACGGTTCGGATTTCAATCCCTAGGTGCTGAACTAAAAGTTATGCACAAGATGAGCAGAGCGATTGGTCTAAAGCAAGAACAAAAATGGAACGTAACAGAAAGAGATGAAGCCTCAACGTCATTTCCGGGTTGTGTGGACGAAACATCGCTGTTTCAGAGGCTTGCGGGCCTTTGTTCGCGCGAGGCTAGATTTTTTCCCGTTATGGTTGCGTCTCTCGGGCGACCGTTCGCGCCGCCTGCTCCTTAGCGGCCCGCCCGGATCACCTCGACCCGGTCCCACATTACCGCAGAGGCGTCGATCCCGGAAAAGCGCTTCAGCTGCTGGGCGCCGGTGGGCGAGGTCACGTTGATTTCGGTGAGATAGTCGCCGATCACGTCGATGCCGACGAACAGCAGCCCCCGGGCCTTCAGTTCCGGCCCGATGATGGCGCAGAGTTCCTTGTCCCGAGCGGTCAGCTCCACCTGCTCGGCGCGGCCGCCGACGCGCAGATTCGATCGCACCTGGCCCTCGGCCGGCACACGGTTGATGGCGCCCACCGGTTCGCCGTCCACCAACAGGATGCGTTTGTCGCCCTTGGACACCGCCGGCAGGAACTTCTGGGCGATCACCGGCTCGCGGCCGATCATGGTGTGCAACTCGATCAGGGCGTCGAGATTGGGATCGTCGGCCTTCAGCCGCGCCACACCCGAACCGCCGCCGCCGTAGAGCGGCTTCAGCACCATGTCGCCGTGACGGGCGCGGAAGTCATAGATCGCCTCGAT
>CAIWAJ010000115.1:0-10837 GCA_903910565.1 uncultured Rhodospirillales bacterium | reverse complement strand
GCCAAGCCCTGCGCGATGCGTGCTGCGCGATGTTGCGCGCGCGTTTGCCGGATCACAGACAACCGCCCTTCCGGCATGCCGGAAGGGCGGCGTCGGCGGCTGCCGTGGGGCCTGTTCGACTATGTTGATCGCGGTTGCGATGGGGACGTCGGGATTGCCCGTACCGGGCGGCCTTCGATGCCACCCGGCTGGCACCCGCGGTGCTACGCAACGTGCGCGGGCGCAGCACGACGACGCGGCTGTTCGACCGCGACCTCGCCTTTCCCGCCGCAATCGCGCCGATGAGCCCGGCGGGATTTCTCTGGCACGAAGGCGATCGCCATCTCGCCGCCGCCGCCGCGGCCGCCGGGGTGCCGTACACCCTGCCGACGGAATCCATGACACCGCTGGCCGACATCGCCGGTAGCGGCGCCGACTGGTGGTTCCAGCTCTATCTCTGGGAGGATCGGCGGCTGAGTTGGGAGCTTGTCGAGCGTGCCGGTGCCGCCGGCTATGGCGTGCTGCTGCTGACGGTGGATACCACCGTGCCGCCCCACCGCGCCTTCAACGCCCGCAGCGGCTTCGGCGCGCCCTTCCGCCCCTCGGCGCGGACGGTGCTGGACGGGCTCGCCCACCCGCGCTGGCTACTCGGCACCATGGGCCGTTACGCGCTCGCCGGCGGGCTGCCGCGCAAGCGCAACCATCCAGGCGCGCCGGCGGTGCTGGCCGCGTCGCAGCCGGGCGCGCGGTTGGATGGCAGTATCGAATGGGAGGATCTCGCCGAGCTGCGCCGCCGCTGGCCTGGCCGGCTGCTGATCAAGGGCGTGCTGCGGGCGGCGGATGCGCGCCGCGCGGTGGCGATGGGGGTGGACGGCGTGGTAGTTTCCAACCATGGCGGCCGCAACCTCGACGCCGCGGTGCCGGCGATCGAGGTCCTGCCCGCAATCGTGGCTGCGATCGGTGGCCAGGCCACCATTCTGCTCGACAGCGGCATCCGCCATGGCGCGGACATTGCCCGGGGAATGGTGCTCGGGGCGGACGCGGTGCTGCTCGGCCGAGCCGTGCTCTATGGCCTCGCCGCCTATGGCCGGGACGGGGCCGGGCGGGCGCTCCACATCCTGCGACACGAGTTCGACACGGCCATGGCGCTGCTGGGCTGCTCGAGCCCGGCGCAGTTGGGTCGCGAATTGCTTGCCGGAGAGACCGCATGAGCCCTGATCCCGCCGCGTGGTTCGCCGCGACCTACGCCGAAGCCGATCACCTCTTCGTCGCCGCCGCGGGGGCGCGCGCATTCGAGACGCATGCGCATCCCGCCGCTGGCCTGGCCGGCGAGGTGCTCGCGACCCGCGTGCTGCGCCGGGGGCCAATCCACGCGCGCCGGGTGGTGTTTCTGCAGGCTGGCACCCATGGCACCGAGGCGCGCGCCGCCGGGGGCCTCCTCACCGGCCTGCTGACCAGCGGCCCGCCGGCGCTGCCGCCCGACACCGCGCTGGTGATGATCCACGCCATCAACCCCTGGGGTGCCGCCTGGGACCGCTACGTCAACGAGGACAATGCGGACCTGATGAAGAACTTCCTCTACAGCGACACCCCCGCCGCAACGGACCCGCTGTTCGCCGCCTTCGACCATATGCTGGACATCCTCTCCCTCGGTGCCCCAGGCGCGCTTGAACGGCTGGCACCGCGCCGGCAGGCATTCGAGGCGTTGCACGGTGCCGATCGGCTCCTCGCCTGCCTCAAGGCCGGGCAGGCCATCCGGCCAAGCTCGATCGTCTATTACGGACAGCGGCGGAGCTGGTCGAAACGCCTGCTCGATGACATCGTCGCCCGCCACGGCGCGGGTGCCGAGCGGATCCTGTTCGCCGATCTTCACACCGGCCTCGGTGCCTGGGGCGCCGCCAGCACGGTCGGCGTCGGCCCCGGCGCGAGCCCCGCGCGCGTGCGTGCCTGGATGGAAGGCGACGTCATCGAGAGCGACCTCGTGCTCTCCCGCTTCCGCGCGTTCTACCACCCGCCCGGCGCCGATTGGGCGCGGGCCTATTGGGCCAGCAACTCGGCGGCGATCGGCCGGCTCATCGCGGGCTTCACCGCCTGATCCTCGGGATCCGGCAGCAGATACTTGAAGATGATCTCCTCGCCGAGCGGGATGTCGCGCACCACGGCGGCACGCAAGGCCGCGGGGTCCTTGGCGGCCAGCGCCTCGATCATCTTGAGGTGCTCGTCCTGTGCCCGGCCACGGCCGATGAAGGGTGGCTCCAGCAGGCCGGAGTCCGGGTCGCTATAGAGGAAGACGACGTAGGGGCTGGTGGAGAGCCAGACGGTCTCGATCAGCATGCGCAGCGTCGGCATGTCGGCGGCGTCGTAGAGGCGGAAATGCAGGTCGCGATGGGCGCGCATGCAGCCGGGAATATCGCGCTTCTCGCGGCTGCCAATCAGCTCGCCGTAGAGCCGATACATGTCGGCGAGCAGCCCGGCCGGCATCCGTCGCGCCGCCACCTCGGCGGCGTGGGGCTCCAGCAGCAGGCGGATGTCGCGCAGTTCGGCGAATTTCGCCCGTGTCAGCAGAGGCACCGTGATCGTTCGGCCAGGCTCGGCATGGAGGGACCCCTCGGCGACAAGTTGCAGCAGAGCCTCACGCACCGGCGTGACGCTCGCCTGGAAACGCGCGGCGACGTCGCGAAAGGTGAGCCGATCCCTGGGCCGCAACTCACCAAGCATGAGCGCGTCCCGCAAGCGATCGTAGAATTGGCGATTCAGGATCGTGCGCGGGGCGGCGGACAAGGCATTCCTCCTATCACCCGCGTTGTCACATATTTGGTCAGCGCAGGCGAGCCATCCCCGGTTGGGCAGCGACATGTTGGATCGCCGGCTCAGCTTTCGCCGTCGTGAAGCAGCGAGCACCAGCCGCCCATCAGCGAGGCCTCAGACGCCTCGGCCCTAGCGGGTTTCGTCGCCAATTCTGTTGAGACCCTCGGTGCGCCGGAATGTCGGCAGCCCGACGCCCGTGGCCTCGAAACCGCCATCATTGCCGATCGCCTGGCCGTTAAGGTAGCTCGCCTCCCGACTACAGAGAAACCCGACGAGATTGGCCATCTCCTCGGTCGTCCCGTAGCGACCCAGCGGTATAGTGTCGTAGTAGTCGGCGCGGATGGCGGGTGAATGGACAAGCTTCGCCATCTCGGTCTCGACTGGGCCGGGGCATATCGCATTGACCCGAATGCCGTAATTCGCCAATTCCACCGCATACTGCTTCGTCAGATGGATGATTGCCGCCTTGCTCGTGCCGTATGCAATCCGCAGCGTGCTGGCCCGAAGCCCGGAAATCGAGGCGATGTTGACGATCGCTCCGCTGTTGCGGGCCTTCATGGCCGGCGCGAAAGCCTGGGTGCATAGGAAAGTACCGTCGAGGTTGCTCCCAAGCACGGTTCGCCACTCGGCATAGGTGGTGTCCAGCGCGGGCTTGAAGACTGCAACGCCGGCGTTGTTGACCAACGCATCGACCCGGCCCCATCGGGCGGCGACGCGCAACGCAGCCTCCTCTACCAGCGCCTGATCCGATACGTCGCATGGGATGGCGAACACGCGCTCCCCGCCATCCAGCGAGGTCTCTGTCGCTGCGAGGGTGTCGCGATCGATGTCTAACAGGGCGACGCGGCAATTGTGGGCGAGGAACCACTTCGCGATCGCCAGGCCGATGCCACGGGCGCCTCCGGTGACCACGGCGACCTGAAGGTCTGCTGACGGGTTGGGCATGGTCGGAACCTATGGCATTCTGTTGCCATGACGCGGTTAAGCGCGTCTCACCGGCTTGGCAACAGCAAGACGATCGCCCCGAGCGCGCGTTCGGCGCTCGAGTTTCGGGTGGTGGTTCGCTTCCCACGCTTGGCACAGGCAGCTTCGTGGACGGCATACCGACGGGCCACTTTCTCTGCGATGGGCGTAGTGAGATCCTGCACGCTACCACCTTCCGCCCGCGTCGTGACCTGACGCTGCAAAATGTTCGACGCCCCTTTGGGTGACGGCATGATCGTCGAGGCCACCGGCTGGCAGTAAACCAACGTCCGCGGCCACTATCTGCCTATCAACTTATCCAGTGATACGGCGGAATTTCTGCATGCGGCGCAGCTTGTCGGGCCGGGGAGTGCCGGGGAACACAGCTGCCCAGTCATTGGCGATCACCTCACCGACGTAGAGGTCGCCCACCGAATCCAGCGCCACGCTATGTGGCGCTACGAAGGCGCCGGGCGCGGTGCTCGGCGTGTCCAGGCCCAGTCGGTTGATCAGCCTGCCGTCATTATCAAGTACCATCAGCCGCGGCCCGAGATTTGGGGTGGCGTGGTTGACCGCCATGTAAGGCCCGAGTTCGCCGACGAGCAGGCAGGGGCAGGCACCCTTGGTGATGGCGAGGCCGCAGGGGCGGTGCAGGTTGTTGATCTGGCGGAGGTAATTGCCTTCCCCGTCGAATACCTGGATACGGTGGTTCTCGCGGTCGGCGACATAGACCAGTCCCGCAGTATCGCAGGCGATGTTATGCGGCAGGTTGAACTCGCCCTCGCGGGTTCCTGGTCGGCCCCAGGTCTTGATCAGTTTGCCATCCGGCGAGAACTTGTGAACGCAGGCATTGGAGTAGCCGTCAGAGACGTAGATGTCCCCGGTAGGCGACAATGCGGTGTGGGTGCAGCGGCAGAACGGCGCGTTGCTCATGAAGGGCGAGGGTTGGTTGGGCACGCCGATCTGCAGCAGCATTTTGCCGTCTGGCGTGAATTTGCGGACGGTATGATCGCCATTATCGGTCAGATAGAGGCTGTCATCCGGGCCGATGCTGGCCCCATGCGCGTTGGTGAACACCCCATGGCCCCAGGAGGCCACAAACACGCCCGTCCGGTCGAGCACCACCACGGGGTGGTCTCCACGGTTGAACAAATAGACCCGATCCCGAGAATCGACAGCGATACCCGCGACGTCGCCCAACTCGATCCCGGGTGGCAGCTGTTCCCAACCCTCGATCGCCTCGAAGCGGAACTCGTCGAAAATGCTCATGCTGCGTCCTGTCGTGGGATTGGGATGGTTGTAGCGCCACGTTGGCGCGGGTGGCTGTTGATGGCAACGGGCGCAAAGATGCGAAACCAAGGGCGCGAGCATACTGGCGGCATGCCCCTGTTTGTGGTGGAGGATCCGGCCGGCCGTCGAGCCCACTGCTGAAAATGGCGCCGCGGATGCGCCCCATGGCACCTATGCGCTCGCTCCGCCGTCGCCCTGCTTGCGCAGCGACCGCACGAAGACGAGCCCGGTTTCCGCAAAGCCGGTTCCCCGGCAAAATGCGTGCAGCGAAGCGGCGCCCGCCGTGGCGGCGATTTCCAGTTCGCCACACCCGGCGTTGCGCGCCGCCTGCGCCGCCGCCTTGAGCAGCAGCCGGCCCACCCCCCGCCGCCGCTCCTCCTCGCCAACCAGCAGCGTGGTGATCTGCGCAACCGGGCGCGCGGCCAGCAGGCTCGGATACCAATGCAGCACCACCAGGCCGCTCGGCGGCCCCCACTGCAGCGCCACCAGGGCCGCCGAGGAGGCCTCCCGCAGCGCGGCCAGCCTCTCCGCAATCTCGCGGGCCTCGATCGCGTAGCCCGCGGCGGCCAGCAACGTCGCGAGGCCGGGCGCCTCGGCGGCCGTGGCCGCGCGAATTTCCATCCCGTAGCGATATGCCATCACCCCGGTCCGGGTCGGTCGGTCGGCTGCGAAATGCCCCCCACTCTACCGCCCGTCACTCCCCCGTCCGCGCCACCTGCGGATGCCGCCGGTCGAACTCCGTCAGCGCCCGCCGGGCCGGGCTGATGCGCAGCGTGCGCTCATCGCCGTGCTGGGCGAGGCCGCTGATCACGTCCTGCACGTCGCCGTCGTCGAAGCGCTCCGTCTCCAGCGCCTCCAGCAGCTTGGCGCGATGGATGCGCAACCCCTCCGGCGTGCCCATCGCCACCTCCTTCAGCGTTTTCGCCTCGCCCGGCAGCAGCGCCACCTGCCCGCCGAGCAGATGGCTGTAGCCGCCATCGCGCAGCGTGGGCACCATGTTCGCCGTATAGCGGGACGCCGCGATCTCCTGGATCGACAGGATATCGTTGTTCTGCAACGCAATCCGCCGCCCATTCAGCTCGGCGGCAAATCGGCTGCCGAGCACGCCGATGCGCACCTTGCCGCGCGCCACGTCACGCTCGATGATCCATGTCGGGCCGGCGGTCTGGCTCATCGGGGTCTCCTTCATCCTGCCCGATTATGTCCTGCATCGGCCGGGCCTTTGCAACCGCCCCAACCGACCCCACCTGACACTCGCCGGCTCCCGGCGCACCAACTGCCTCCCGCGAGACCCATGGACCAGTCCCCCTCACCGACCGACAACACCGCCACCCAGCCGGCCTCGGACCGTGTGCGCGCGCGCATCCGCCGCGCCCGCAAGCGCTTCAACGCCAACGACAATATCGCCGAGTTCCTCGAGCCCGGCGATTTCGACGCCCTGCTGGATGAAGTCGCTGGAAAAATGCAGGGCGTGCTGGAAAGCCTCGTCATCGACACCGAGACCGACCACAACACCCAGGACACCGCCCGCCGCGTCGCCAAGATGTATCTCACCGAGGTCTTCCGCGGCCGCTACGAGCCGCCGCCGAAGGTCACCGAGTTCCCCAACGCGGCCTCCCTCAACGAGCTCATGATCGTTGGCCCCATCACCATCCGCAGCGCCTGCTCCCACCATTTCTGCCCCATCATGGGCCGGCTATGGATCGGCCTGGTGCCCAACGAGCACTCCAACCTCATCGGCCTGTCCAAATACGTCCGCCTCGCCGACTGGATCATGAGCCGCCCGCAAATCCAGGAGGAGGCAATCACCCAGCTTGCCGAACTCCTGATGGACAAGGTAACCCCGGACGGCCTGGCGGTGGTGATGGAAGCCGACCATTTCTGCATGCACTGGCGCGGCGTGAAGGACGACGAGGCGAAGATGATCAACAGCGTGATGCGCGGCTCCTTCCTCAAAAACGCCGCCCTGCGCCGCGAATTCCTCTCCCTCATCAAGCTCAAGGGGTAAGCCGAATGCTCGTCCGCTGCCTCTACGCCAGCCGCGCCGCCGTCCCGCTCGACCCCGACTGGGTCGACGCCATCGTCACCCAGTCCCAGCGCAACAACCCGCCCCGCGGCATCACCGGCCTGCTCTGCCACGCCGACGGCATTTTCATCCAGGTCCTCGAAGGCGGCCGCGACGCGGTGAGTGACCTGTTCTCCACCATCGTGCGCGACGATCGCCACCAGGGCGTCCGCCTCCTCGCCTTCGCCGAAATCCCCGAGCGCCGCTTCGGCCACTGGACCATGGGCCGCGTCGATTTCGCCCGTGTCAACGCCTCCCTCCTGCTGAAATACTCCGTCCGGCCTGGGCTCGACCCCTTCACCTCCCCCGCCGCCGCCACCCTCGCCTTGCTCGACGAACTGGTGGCCACTGGGTCCATCATCGGGCGGGCAGGATAACGTCAGGAAGGGAAGCGCGTTCTTTTTGTGAACAAAAAGAACCAAAAAAACTTTCTGTTCCATCCATGCCGTTGGCGTACACCCGGCGGATAGATCGGAGCGGTACCAACCAAGTGGATAAAAGTTTTTTGCTTCTTTTTTTCAAAAAAGAAGCGCTCCCTTCCCCTGCTTGACGAACCCGCCGCAACCCGCTCCATGATCGGCCACCAAGCAAGGGGAGGCCACAATGGACGTCGGCATTCAGATGATTTTCGCCAGCTACGGGTGGGAGAATATGGACGACGGCCAGGTGTGGGACGAGGAAATCCGCCTCGCCCGCCTCGCCGACGAACTCGGCTTCGCCTGCCTCTGGGCCGTCGAACACCACTTCAACGACTACTCCTTCTGCCCCGACAACCTCCAGCTCGCCGCCCACCTCGCCGCCCTCTGCCCCAATGCCGATGTCGGCACCGCCGCGGTCATCCTGCCCTGGAACAACCCGCTCCGCGTCGCCGAGAAAGCCATCGCCGCCGATATCATGTCCGGCGGCCGCCTCCGCTTCGGCATCGGCCGCGGCCTCGCCCGCCGCGAATTCGCCGCCTTCAACCAGACCATGGACCAGTCCCGCGAGCGCTTCGACGAAGCCGCCGCCATGATCCTGGACGCCCTGAAAACCGGCTACATCGAGGGCAACGGTAAATACTACCCCCAGCCCCGCGTCGAACTGCGCCCCCGCCCGCGGCACGACATGTCGGACCGCATCTACGCCGTCGCCTCCAGCGACGACTCCCTTGCCGCCGCCGCCCGCCTCGGCGCCCGCATGGTGATGTTCGCCGACCGCCCCTGGGAACTCCGCTTCCCCGCCATCCAGACCTATCGCCGCCTGTTCGCCGAGGCGCATGGCCGCATCGCGCCGCCCGAACTCATCGCCGATTTCTGCGTCTGCACCACAAGCGCCGATGAGGAGGAGGTCTCGCGCCGCCATCTCGGCAGCTTCGTCAAAAGCAACATCGAGCACTATGAGCTGATGAGCGACCACTTCTCCCAGGCCAAGGGCTACAACGCCTACGCGCAGAAATCCGAGATCGCCCGCAAGACCGGCGTGGAGGGCATGATCGACGGCTTCATGAAAGCCGCCATCTGGGGCTCGCCGGACCGCATCCTGCGCGCGCTCGAAGCCCGCCGCACCCTCCTCGGCGCCTTCGAGATGTCCACCTCCTTCCGCTTCGGCGGCATCCCCTATGACCTCGCCGAAAGCTCCATGCGCCTCTTCGCCAAGGAGGTCCTTCCGGTGGTCAAAACCTGGCAGGCCGAAGCCCCGATAGCTGCCTGACCGGTGACTGACCCCGCCGCCGCCCTCGTCGCGGCGCTCAAACCCCTCCTCCACGCGCTCGACGTGCTGGGCGTCGTCGCCCGGCATTTTGACCCCGCGGAATATGACGCCGTGATGGAAGCGGTCGGCACGCCCGACGCCGAGCTGCGCGAAGCCCTTCCCGGCCTCGCCGCCCTGCCCGCCGAACTCGCCACCCTCCACACCGCCCTCACCGACTCCGCCGCCGAAGCCATCGCCGCCTTCGACGGTCTGCGCGCGGCGCTCGACTCTGAGGACGGGGTGCGCGCCGTCTTCCGCGCGCTCCGCCACATCCCCCGCGCCCGCGCGGCGCTGTATCCCGCCGCCACACTGCTCGCCCCGGTGAGCCGCTTCTTCCTCGAACCCGCCCGCCGCGACAGCACCGCCCTCCTCGCCGCCCTCGCCAATCCCCGCCCCAACACCGGCGTCCACCACGTCGCCAACGACCCCGGCAGCCGCGGCGGCTACTCGCTCTACGTGCCGGAATACGCCTCCCCCGAGCGCGCCATGCCCCTGGTCGTCGCGCTCCACGGCGGCTCCGGCAATGGCCGCGACTTCCTCTGGACCTGGCAGCGCGCCGCCCGCAGCCACGGCGCCCTCCTCGCCGCCCCCACCGCCACCGGCCCCACCTGGGCCCTCATGGGCGAAGACACCGACACCCCCAACCTCCTGCGCATCCTCGGCGAAATCGGCGCCCAATGGCGCATCGACCCCGCCCGCATCCTCCTCACCGGCATGTCCGACGGCGGCACCTTCACCTACGTCACCGGACTCGAAACCGCCTCCCCCTTCACCCACCTCGCCCCCGTCGCCGCCGCCTTCCACCCCATCCTCGCCCAAATGGCCGACCCCGCCCGCCTCCGCGGGCTGCCCATCACCATCGCCCACGGCGCGCGGGACTGGATGTTCGCCGTCGAGACCGCCCGCCGCGCCCAAGCCGCCCTGGCCGAAGCCGGCGCCGCGGTGATCTACCGGGAATTCGAGGACCTCAGCCACACCTACCCCGGCGAACTGAACGGGGAAGTGCTGGAATGGCTGGCCGCGCCTTGAAGGCGCCAGATTTGGGCACTAAGAGAAGCGTGTTCTTTTTGTGAACAAAAAGAACCAAAAAAACTTTTTACTCCGTTCCATGCCGTTGGCGTACACCACGCGGAAAGGTCGGAGCGGTACAGACCAAAGCGGATGAAAGTTTTTTGCTCCTTTTTTTCAAAAAAGGAGCACTTCCCTCCCTCCTGCCAGGTAACCCCCCGTGCCCGCCCACATCCTCATCGTCGACGGCGCCCCCTCCGCCTCCCAGGACCTGCTGGAGCAATCCGGCGGCCGCCGCCACGGCCCCAACTATGCCGCCGCACTCGATAGCCAGGCCCATCAGAGCGTCGGCGGCGTCGAAACCTTCGTCCTCGCCGCCGCCGACGGCGCCACCCTGCCGCAAGGCATGGCGCTCGCCGATTTCGACGGCATCGCCTGGACCGGCTCGCCGCTGAACGCCTACCACGACACCCCCGCCGTCACCCGCCAGATCGAATTCGCCCGCGCCGCCTTCCAGGCCGGCGTGCCCTGCTTCGGCTCCTGCTGGGGCCTCCAGGTCATGATGGTCGCCCTCGGCGGCAAAGTCCGCCTCAACCCCAAAGGCGCCGAATCCGGCGTCGCCCGCTCCATCCTCCTCACCGAGACCGGCCGCGCCCACCCCATGTACGACGGCAAACCCGCCGTGTTCGACGCCCTCTGCGTCCACCAGGACGAAGTCTGCGACCTCCCCCCAGGCGCCGTCGTCCTCGCCGGCAACGCCGTCAGCGACGTCCAGGCCGCCTGTCTGCATGACGGCGAACGCTCCTTCTGGGGCGTGCAATACCACCCGGAATACGACCTGCTGCAAATCTCCGCCATGTTCCGCCGCAGCGCCCAACGCCTGGTCGACCGCGGCCTCTTCCCCACCATCGAACAGGCCCAGACCTTCGCCGCCGATCTCCGCGCCCTCCACGACAACCCCGCCCGCGCCGACCTCGCCTGGCGCTACGGCATCTC
>CAIWAJ010000114.1:0-2091 GCA_903910565.1 uncultured Rhodospirillales bacterium | reverse complement strand
GGAGGACGGCGACGCCGTCACCCTCAGTCTCGACTACCCGGGCGGCGAGCTATGGCCCTTCGCATTCCATGCCGAGCAGATCTTCCGCCTGAGCGAAGACGCGCTGGAGATCACCTGCGTGGTGGAAAACCGCCACGACGCCCCCGCCCCGCTCGCCTTCGGCCAGCACCCCTTCTTCCCTCGCAGCCCCAAGGCCACGCTGCAATTCGCCGCCACCGGCCTGCAACGCAACGGGCCGGACATGCTGCCGATCGACCACACGCTTGTCCCTCCCGAGCGCGACCATTCATCGGCGCGCCCCATCGGCCAACACTTCATCGACAACTGCTTCACCGGCTGGACCGGAACCGCCCGCATCACCTACCCCGACCGCGGCTACGCGCTCGACGTCACGGCGGACCCGATTTTCGCCAACCTCATCGTCTATATCCCCGACGGCAAGGACTTCTTCGCCATCGAGCCAGTGACGAACATCACCGATGGGCTGAACCGGATGGACGGCACGCCGCCTCCGGGCGTGTTCGTGCTTCCCCCGGGCGGGCAGCGGCGCGGCACGATGCGGTTCGCCATCGCGCCCCTGTGACGGTGGCATTGGTCTCTGGTGGTGTTGGCATCTCGGAATAGGCAGTCGTGACCATACTCATTCGCGAGGCGACGGCTTCGGACAGCGACGCGATCGCCGATCTTTATGTCGCGTCACGCGCTGATGCGCTCGGGTACCTCCATCGCATTCGCACCGACGACGAAGATCGCGCCTGGATCAAATCGACCGTCCTACGCCGCGGCATCACCTGGATCGCATGCTTGCGCGACAGGATTGTCGGGTTCCTCGCGTTGGTCGACGACGATGTCGACCAACTCTATCTGCTGCCGGGGACGTATCGGCAGGGCATCGGCACCCTGCTGTTGGAGCGGGCCAAGCGTGCCAGCCCCGAGCATCTCTGCCTCTACACCTTCCAGCGCAACACACGTGCGCGCGCCTTCTACGAGGCCCATGGCTTCACACCGACCCGACTTGGGGACGGCAGCAAGAACGAGGAGCAGGAGCCGGACGTCTATTACGAGTGGCACGGAAGCCACGATGGCCTGAACAAGGGTCACCGTCGCGATCTCCCGGGAACCGTGAGGCTTCTCCCCTCCGGCTTCGAGATCCACCTCGCCGGCCGCCTGATCCTTCGCCACACCATCGAATCCCCCGCCTTCTTCGCCGGGCGTGGCGAGGGGCGGATGGACATGCATCACGGCAATTTCGACATCTCCGACCGCCTCAGCGAGCGGGCGCCGCTAGAGCACGTGGCCATCGAGGGCAGCCGGATCACCCTGCGCCGCCACGCCACCGACCGCCCCGCCCTCGTGTTCGACCTCACCGAGACAGCCCACGGCGTCGACCTCGTGCTGGTCGAGGCCGACCCGCACTGGAACCGCTTCTGGTTCCGCCTTCATGCCGAGCCCGACGAGCATGTCTGGGGCGGCGGGGAGCAGATGTCCTACTTCGACCTACGCGGGCGCAATTTCCCGATCTGGACCAGTGAACCCGGCGTCGGCCGCGACAAATCCACCTACATCACCTGGCAATCCGACGTCACCGGCAAGGCCGGCGGGGATTACTGGACCACCAACTACCCACAGCCGAGCTTCCTCACCTCGCGCCGCCTCGCCGTGCACCTGGAGAGCACCGCCTATAGCGTGCTGGATTTCCGCGACCCCGGCTTCCATGAAATCGAAGTCTGGGCCGCCCCCTCCCGCCTGGAATTCCTCGCCGCCGACAATTTCATCGATCTGGTCGGCCACGTCTCCACCCGCTTCGGCCGCCCGCCGGAATTGCCGGACTGGCTCTACAACGGCGCGGTGATCGGCCTCAAAGCCGGCGCCGAGAGCTTCACCCGCCTGGAAAAATATCTCGCGGCCGGCGCCGCCGTCTCCGCCCTGTGGTGCGAAGATTGGGCCGGTATCCGCCAAACCAGCTTCGGCCGCCGCCTGTTCTGGGACTGGCAGTGGAACCCCGCGCGCTACCCCGATCTCCCCGCCCGCATCGCCGAACTCCGCGATCGCGGCATCCGCTTCCTTGCCTATTGCAGCCCCTATCTCTGC
>CAIWAJ010000113.1:0-5492 GCA_903910565.1 uncultured Rhodospirillales bacterium | reverse complement strand
CCCATGTCATCCCCCACCGCCCCCGCAATGGACGCCGCGTCCGCCGTCGCGCAAGCGATCGGTCGGATTCTGCTTGCCATGCTGGATGCGCTCTTCGGGGACATCTCGGCCCTCGCCCCCCGCCACCCCATCCGCCGCGCCCACGCCCGTGCGCAGCGCCACATCGAACGCTACGTCGCCGCCCTCGCGATTGCCCTGGCAACGCCGGAAGAAGCGCCTCAGGCCGAAGCCCCCCTCACGCCCGAACCGCGCCCGGTCTCCGTCATCCCCCTGCCCCGCCCCGCCCCACATGCGCCGGCAGTCCGCCCTCCCGCCGTCCCGCGCCAAGCCCCCCGCGCCCCGCCCGAATTCACGATCTGGCGCAACGTAACTCCGCACGCCCATTTTGTTACGGTATAACAACGATATACATCAACTGCCCAGCTCCGCCCCATCCGAGCGCATCAACCGCGACGAATAAAAAATTGCGCTTCTTTTTTTCAAATAGAAGCGCATCCTTCCCCCTCGGCTCAGGCGTCCGTCTCATTGGGAGGAAAATTCAGCTCCACCGCGATACCATCGGGGTCATGCAGGAACAGCTGGGTCTGCCGGTCCCGCGGGATGATGCGGGTTTCGTAGCTGATGCCGTACTTCGCCAGATTGGCGCGCATCTCGGCCAGCCCGGTGCAGGAGAAGGCGATATGGTCGAACAGCCCGGTCGGCCCGCTCGCCCGCGCGCCAACGTCGCCGGTGCGTGGGCCGATCAGATGGACGGTCGGCACGTCGCCGCAATAGAGCCAGTAGCCGGGGAAGCCGAGCGGCGGCCGGTAGCCCACCGGCAGGCCGAGGATGTCGCTGTAGAAGCTCTTGGTCCGCTCCAGGTCCGCGGTGCGGATGGTGAAGTGGTTGAGTGCGTTCAGGCCCATGGCCGCCTCCATCAAATGCGGAGGCAGCATGCTGCGTCGCGGCTGCCTTGTCGATTGCCCTCTACCTCGCGGTCCGCGCCGGGTGTAGCTGCCGCGCACCCAGCCTGGGACGACGCCATGACCATCGCCTTCCGGGACGCCGCCTTCGCGCCCGACACTGCCGCCCCTCTCATCCTCGCGCTGCCCAAGGGCCGCATCCTCTCCGAATGCGCCCCGCTGCTCCATCGCACCGGCATCCATCCCGGAAATGGCTGGAACGACGAGCACAGTCGCCACCTCCGCTTCCCCACCGACGATCCGGGGCTCGACGTCGTCCGCGTGCGCAGCTTCGACGTCGCGACCTTCGTCGCCCATGGCGCCGCCCAGATCGGCATTTGCGGCGCCGATGTGCTGATGGAGTTCGACTACCCCGAGATCTACGCCCCGCTCGACCTCGGCATCGGCGCCTGCCGCGTCTCGGTCGCCGAGCCGGTCGCCACCGCGGGGACCGACGATCCGCGCGAGTGGTCCCGCGTTCGCGTGGCCTCGAAATATCCCAACATCGCGCGCCGCCATTTCGCCAGCCGCGGTGTGCAGGCCGAGATCGTGCATCTCAACGGCGCGATGGAACTGGCCCCGGCGCTCGGCCTCACCCGCCTGATCGTCGACCTCGTCGCCACCGGCTCGACGCTGAAGGCCAACGGCCTGGTGGAGACCGAGGTGATCGCCAAGGTCACCAGCCGCCTGATCGTCAACCGCACCGCGCTGAAAACGCGGCCGGAGGAGATCGGCGCCTGGATCGCCAAATTCCGCGCGGCCCTGCCGGCATGAAGCGCCTCTCCACCGCCGCCCCCGGCTTCGCCGCCGAATTCGCCGCCCTGCTCGACGAGGCCCGCGAAACCACCGAGACGGTGGGAGATGTGGTCGCCGCCATCATCGCCGATGTGCGCGCCCGCGGGGACGCCGCCCTCTGCGACTACACCGCCAGGTTCGACCGCATGGCGATCACGGCCGATCGCCTCGCCATCACGTCAGCCGAAATCGACGCCGCGGTCGCCTCCATCCCCGCCACGCTGATGGCCGCCCTCGACCTCGCGGCCACCCGCATCGAGCGCTTCCACCGCGCCCAGCTCCCCGCCGACCTCGTCCTCCCCGACGAGACCGGCCTCACCCTCGGTATGCGCTGGTCCGCACTCGATGCCGTCGGCATCTACGTCCCCGGCGGCAAGGCGGCCTATCCCTCCTCGGTGCTGATGAACGCCATCCCCGCCCGCGCCGCCGGCGTCGGCCGGGTCGCGATGTGCGTGCCGACCCCCGATGGCGTGCTGAACCCCCTCGTTCTCGCCGCCGCAAGCCGCGCCGGGGTGAGCGAGATCTACCGCGTCGGCGGGGCCCAAGCGGTCGCCGCGCTCGCCTACGGGACCGCGACGATCGCCCCGGTCGATCGCATCGTCGGCCCCGGAAACGCCTATGTCGCCGAGGCCAAGCGCCAGGTATTCGGCCGCGTCGGTATCGACAGCATCGCCGGCCCTTCGGAGGTGGTGATCGTCGCCGACGCCACCAACGACCCGCGCCATGTCGCGATCGACCTGCTCGCCCAGGCCGAGCACGACGAAGCGGCCCAGGCCATCCTCATCACCGACGACGCGGCCTTCGCCGATAGCGTCGCCGCCGCAGTCGCCGCCGAACTGGAAACCCTGCCACGTACCGCGATCGCCAGCGCCTCCTGGGCCGCCCATGGGGCGATCATCCTGGTGCGCAGCTTCGACGAAGCCATCCCGCTGGTCGATCGCCTCGCCCCCGAGCATCTGCAGGTGATGCTCCCGGACCCCGAGGCGTTTTTCGCCCGCATCCGCCACGCCGGCGCCGCCTTCCTCGGCCGCGCCTGCCCCGAGGCGATCGGTGACTACGTGGGGGGACCCAACCACGTGCTGCCGACCGGCCGCTCCGCCCGCTTCGCCAGCGGCCTCTCGGTGTTCGATTTCCTGAAACGCACCACCTGGATCAGCTCCTCCGGCCTGGCTGACCCCGCTCTGGCGCTCGCCGAGATCGGCCCGGCGGCCGTCGCGCTGGCCGAGGCGGAGGGGCTTGGCGCGCATGCCAGAAGCGTCGCCGTGCGACTTCGCTTGACCTGACCGCCCCCTGGAACCATGTTGCGCCCCAACTAACCTTTAGGACTCACAGTACCCATGTCGAAAGAAGACATGATCGAGTTCAGCGGAATGGTGATGGAGCTTCTGCCCAACGCCATGTTCCGCGTGAAACTCGACAACGAACATACGATCCTCGCCCACACCAGCGGCAAGATGCGCAAAAACCGCATCCGCGTGCTCGCCGGCGATCGGGTCAACGTGGAGATGACGCCCTACGATCTCTCCAAGGGCCGGATCACGTTCCGGTTCAAATAGGCGCGTACCCGTGCGGCTGATCCTGGCCTCGGCCAGCCCGCGGCGCCTTGCCCTGCTCGCCCAGATCGGCATCACGCCCGACGCCGTGGTCGCCACCGACATCGACGAGACTCCACGCAAGGCCGAAGCCCCGCGCCTGCTCGCCGCTCGCCTGGCCGATGCCAAGGCGTCGGCCGCGGCGACGGAGGGGGCCTATGTACTTGCCGCCGACACCGTGGTCGCCTGTGGAAGCCGCGTGTTGCCCAAGGCCGAAACGGAGGCCGAAGCCGCGATGTGCCTCGACCTGCTCTCCGGCCGCCGCCATCATGTGCTCACCGGCGTCACCCTCATAGCCCCCAACGGCGCCCGCACCCATCGGGTGTGCGATAGCGTGGTCACCTTCGCCCGCCTCACGCCGGCGCAGACGCGGGACTATCTCGCGTCCGGCGAATGGCGCGGGAAGGCGGGAGGCTACGCCATCCAGGGCCGCGCGGCGTCGCTGATCCGTTTCCTCTCCGGCAGCCACTCCAACGTGATCGGCCTGCCGCTGTTCGAGACCGCCCAGCTCCTGCGCGGCGCCGGCTTCCCGCTGCCGTGAGGATCCTCGCCAGCGCGAGCCCGGGCGAAGTGCGGGTCGCCGCCTGGGACGGCACGCTGGTGGACGCGGCGATCTGGCGGCCCGGCAGCCCGGACGGGGTGGGCGACATCCATCGCGGCCGCATCACCCGCAAACTCCCCGCCCTCGCCGGCGCCTTCGTGGCGCTGGCCGATGCCGACGGCTTCCTGCCGGACAGCGCCGGCGCGGCCCGGGCGACCGAGGGGGATTTCATCGCGGTCGCCATCACCCGCGCCGCCCAGGGCGGCAAGGGGCCGCGCCTGACCCGTGTCGAGCGTGACCCCGGCGCCGGTCCACCCGCCCTGCTGCAGCGCGGTCCCGACGCCGTTCGCCGCCTCGCTGCCTTGCATCCGGCAGCGGAGGTGGTGGTGGACGACCCCGCGCTCGCCGCAATCCTGCGTCCCGCATTGGCGGGGCGGATGCGCATCGGGCCCGCCTTCGATGACGAAATGGAGGGCGAATTCGCCGCCCTCTTTACCCCCTCCGCCGATCTGCCCGGCGGCGCCCGCCTGCATGTCCACACCACCCCGGCGCTGACCGCGCTCGATATCGACCTCGGTGCCGCCACCGCCGAGCGCCGCGCCAAGGCGGGCGCCCAGGCGGCTGCCAACCGCGCCCTCATCCCGGCGCTGGCCCGTCAGATCCGCCTGCGCAACCTCGCCGGCGCCATCCTGGTCGACCTCGGCGGCATGGCGGCGAAGAAGCGGTCCGCGCTGGCCCCGGATTTCGCCGCCGCCCTGCGCGACGACCCGCTGGCGCCGCGCTTCCTCGGCTTCACCGCCCTGGGCCTGGCCGAAATCCTGCGTCCGCGCGTCCATCCGCCTCTCGCGGAGTATGCTGCGGGCCCGCTCGCCGCCGGCCTCGCCGCGTTGCGTGAGGCTGCAGCCCGGGTCGCCGCGGACCCTGGGCGGACGCTTGTTTTGCACGCCACCCCCGCCATCGTCACCGCGCTCCGCGCCGATGGCACCGGGCTCGCCGACTTCGCCGCCCGCGCCGGCCGGCCGCTTGCCCTCGTCGAAACCCGCCTCTCCCCCGCCCCCGCCTGGACCATCGAGAGCCCGCATGGCTGACCCCAAAGCCGCCTGCCCGATCTGCCGTAAACCCACTGAACCCCGCTTCCGCCCGTTCTGCTCGGCCCGCTGCGCGGACGTCGATCTCGGCCGCTGGTTCACCGAATCCTACGCCGTTCCCGCTGCCCCGCCGGAAAGCGACGAGGATGACGATTTGATGGGTTGATCCCCCGGCCGGCCTGGGCTATTTCCCGCGCCTCCAACTGCCGCATCCCCTCGGGGCTGCACCGGAATGCCCAGGTAGCTCAGTTGGTAGAGCATGCGACTGAAAATCGCAGTGTCGGTGGTTCGATTCCGCCCCTGGGCACCATTCCCTATCTCTTTGAAATTATTAAATTTTTCCACTCGATCGTGTGGCCCGCGCTTCGCGATCGAATGAAGGTCGACTGACGCTGCGGACTCACTGCGGACTCATTGGCGGCGCATCGTCGGAAGCGATGCGCCGCTTGTGTGTCGACTGGCCTGTTGATTTCCGTTGAGATCTGACCCGGGAAGGTCGGAATTTTCCACTGAGAATTGACCCATGTTTGAACCT
>CAIWAJ010000112.1:0-2753 GCA_903910565.1 uncultured Rhodospirillales bacterium | reverse complement strand
TCTGGTCCACCTACTCGGCCGCCGCCTGCACCGGCGCCCGGCGGCGCTTGAGCTCCTCGGCGACGAGGAAGGCGAGTTCGAGCGACTGCTCGGCGTTGATGCGGGGATCGACGAAGGTCTCGTAGCGCTTGGCGAGGTCTTCCTCGGTCAACATATGCGCCCCGCCGACGCATTCGGTGACGGGTTGGCCGGTCATCTCGACATGCACACCACCGGCCCAGGAACCCTCGGCGGCGTGGACGTCGAAGAAGCGGCGCACCTCGGTGAGGACCGCATCGAAGCTGCGGGTCTTGTAGCCGTTCGAGGTGGTGGTGGTGTTCCCGTGCATCGGGTCGCACAGCCACACAACCTTGCGCCCGGCGCGCTCGACGGCGCGCAGCAGCGGCGGGAACAGCTTCTCCACCTTGTCGGCGCCCATGCGGACGATGAAGGTGAGGCGGCCGGCCTCGTTGGCGGGGTTCAGCGTGTCGATGATGCGCAGCAGATCGTCGGGCGTCGAGGTCGGGCCGACTTTCATGCCGAGCGGGTTCTTCACCCCACGCAGGAACTCGATATGCGCGCCGTCGGGCTGGCGGGTGCGATCGCCGATCCAGAGGAAATGCGCCGAGCAGGCGTAGGGGTCGTTGGTCAGGCTGTCGATGCGGGTCAGCGCCTGCTCATAGGGCAGCAGCAGCGCCTCGTGGCTGGTGTAGAAATCGGTCTCGCGGATTTGCGCGGTGGTGTTGGAGTCGATCCCGCAGGCGGCCATGAAGCGCAAAGTCTCGTCGATGCGGTGGGCGAGATCCTGGTAGCGATCGGCCAGCGGCGAGCGGGCGACGAAGCCGAGGTTCCAGCGATGCACCTCGTGCAGGTCGGCATAGCCGCCGGAGGCGAAGGCGCGCAGCAGGTTCAGCGTGCCGGCCGACTGGAAGTAGCCGAATTCCATCCGGTTGGGGTCCGGGATGCGGGCCTCCGGGGTGAATTCAGGGCCGTTGACGATGTCACCGCGGTAGGAGGGCAGGCTCACATCGCCCTGCTTTTCCATGTCCGACGAGCGCGGCTTGGCGAACTGGCCGGCCATGCGGCCGATCTTCACCACCGGCATCGAGGCGCCGAAGGTCAGCACGACCGACATCTGCAACAACACGCGGAAGGTGTCGCGGATGATGTTGGCGGTGAAGTCCTGGAAGCTCTCGGCGCAGTCGCCGCCTTGCAGCACGATCGCTTTCCCCTCGGCCACCTGGGCCAGCGCGGCCTTCAAGCGGCGGGCTTCGCCGGCGAACACCAAAGGCGGATATGCCCGCAGCTTGCCCTCCATCTCCGCGAGTTTCGCGGCGTCCGGATAGGTCGGCTGCTGCTTCGCTTCGCGGCCGCGCCAGGAATCGAGGGACCAGTTGGTGGCCATGTGTTTCGCTCCAAGTTCCCTTGCACATTCCCCGGCCAGGCGGCCGTGGCGGCAAGTCGGCGCACTATTCGCCGAAATCCCGGCTTTTGGCTACTGCGCCACACGCAACCAGGGATTGAGCCCGGCGCGCCATTCCCCGCTATGCTCGCGGCCTCACTTGATTAAGGACCCGGCCATGCTCCCCCATCGCACGCTCGGCAGCTCGGGCCCGTCGGTTTCCGCCGTCGGGCTTGGCTGCATGTCGCTCTCCGGCGTCTACGGCGCCGCCGATGACGCGGAGTCCATCCGCCTCATCCACCACGCCATCGATATCGGCGCCGACCATCTCGACAGTTCCGACATGTATGGCTGGGGCCATAATGAGAGTGTGATCGGCGAGGCGCTGAAGGGGCGGCGGGAGCGGGTGGTGCTGGCGAGCAAATTCGGCCAGATCCGCCGCGACGGCCAGCCCAACGGCGTGAACGGCCACCCCGACTACGTGATCGCCGCTTGCGAGGCCTCGCTTCAGCGCCTCGGCGTCGAGCATATCGACCTTTATTATCAGCACCGGGTCGACCCCTCGGTGCCGATCGAGGAGACCGTCGGCGCGATGGCGAAGCTGGTGGCGCAGGGGAAGGTGCGCCACCTCGGGCTTTCGGAGGCGGCACCCGAGACCATCCGCCGCGCCCATGCGACCCACCCGATCGCGGCGGTGCAGACCGAATACTCCCTGCTGTACCGCGAGGAGGCCGAGGCTAGCCGGGCGGTGACGCGGGGGCTCGGCATCGGCTTCGTCGCCTATTCCCCGCTCGGCCGCGGCTTTCTGACCGGCGCGCTGCAGAGCTTCGCCGATATCGATGGACGGCGGGCGGCGCATCCGCGGTTCCAGGAGGCGAATTTCGCCGCCAATCGCGCGCTGGTGGGCAAGATCGAGGCGATGGCGGCGGCGCGGGGCTGCACGCCGGCGCAGCTCACCTTGGCCTGGGTGCTGGCCCAGGGGCCCGACGTGGTGGCGATCCCCGGCACCCGCTCGGCCGCGCGGCTTGACGAGAATATCGGGGCGCTGGCGCTCAGCCTCACGGCCGATGAGGTGGCGGCCATGTCGGCGGCGATTCCCAAGGGGGCGGCGGCGGGCACGCGCTATCCGGCGGGGGCGATGGGGGCGGTGCAGATTTAGGCATCGGTGCTGGTTGTTGTTTTGATATAGAAACAATAACGGCGTGACGGGGCGCTTGCGCCCTAGTCGCGCGGTAATCGGCGGGGGAGGAGTTTCATCGGTTTCCCCTCGGAGTTGGGGTACCAGAGGATGGCCTCGCGCTGTTTGCGGGTGAGGCGCCGCGACTTGGCGGGGCGGGGTTTGCGGGGGCGGCGCTTGAGGGCGGGGATCGCG
>CAIWAJ010000111.1:0-9428 GCA_903910565.1 uncultured Rhodospirillales bacterium | reverse complement strand
CGGCAATGCGGCCGAAATCGATCGGCGGCAGCGGATCAATGATGAAATCGCCGACCTTGGAGCCCGGGCGGAAGCGCAGTGCGATATGAACGGGGATCTGCGTCTCCTCGTTCTCGATGGTCTCGACGATCTCGGTCCAGCGGGAGAGGCGGACATCGCCGGTCTTGCGGTCGATGGTGGCGCGGATGTCCTTCTCATGGCCGTACTTGGCGCGGCCGGCCTTCTGGATGGCGCTCTCGATCACCTGCAGCACGTCGTCGCGCTCAATGGCTTTTTCGCGCGCGACGGCATCGGCGACCAGCAGGAGTTCGGGACGGGCGATGGCGGTATCCATGGGGCGTGCCCTTTCAGTTCGTCGGCTTGGAGGCGGCGGTGGCCGCGATGAGTTCGTCGGTGAGGACCAGCTTGGCGCGGCGGATATCGCCCATTGGCAGGGCGAGCTCGCCGCCTTCGTCGAGGATCATGCGGGCCTCGGCGGCATCGGCGCCCAGTATCACGCCGCTGATCCGCTTGCGTCCGTCCACGGGGATGTCCATCTCGACGCGGGCACGATGGCCGATATAGCGGTTCCAATCCTTGATGCGGGTCAGCGGCCGATCGATCCCGGCGGAGCTGACTTCGAGCGTCCAATTCCCAGGGATCGGGTCGGCGACGTCAAGCACGGCGCCCACGGCACGGCTGATCGCCTCGCAATCCTCGACCGTGATCATCGCGCCATCGGCGCGGTCGGCCATGATCTGCACCGTCGGCCGCTCGCGGCCAAGCACGGCGACGCGCACCAGCTCATAACCCATGTCGATCAACGTCGGCATGATCGCGTCCGCGATGCGAGCTTCGAGGCCGGTGTGGCGCGGGATGTCTCCGGTGGCGGTCATGGGTTCCAAAACAAAAAAGGCGGCCCGTGAAGGCCACCCCCCGATAGTCGCGGAAGATTTCGTATTCCCGTCATATAGCGCCGCCGCCGCCCGTATGCAAGCCGCCTGGCACCCGCCCGTTGCCCCGGCGCGGCTTGGCGCGGTAACGAAGCGGCATGTCAGTCACTCCGATGTTGTGCGTGGTCGTTCCGGTGCTTAACGAGGCGGGCAATATCGCCCCGCTCGTGGCCAAGCTGCATGGCGTACTGCGCGGCATCGACTGGGAAGTGATGTTCGTCGACGATGACAGCCGCGACGGCACAAGGGACGCCATCGCCAAGGTGGCCGCCGGCGATCCGCGGGTGAGGATGATCCACCGCATCGGCCGGCGCGGCCTCTCCTCCGCCTTCATCGAGGGCGCCCAGGCCAGCTTCGCCCCCTATATCGCCGCGATGGACGGGGATTTGCAGCACGACGAGACGGTGCTGCCGAAAATGTTCGCCGCGCTCAGTGCCGATGAATGCGATATCGCGATCGGCAGCCGCTACGTCGAGGGCGGCGGCATCGGCGAGTGGGACGCGACCAGGGCTGGGATGTCCAGCCTCGCCACCCGGCTCGCCGGCATCGTGCTGCGCACCCATGTGTCGGACCCGATGAGTGGGTTCTTCATGCTGAAGCGCGGCGTGTTCGATCAGGCCGCCCGCAAGCTGTCGGCGATGGGCTTCAAGATCCTGCTCGACATCATCGCCTCGCTGCCCTCACCGCCGCGCGTCAAGGAGTTACCCTATCAGTTCCGCACCCGCGTCTCCGGCGAAAGCAAGCTCGATGCCGGGGTGCTGCGCGACTACATCCTGCTAATCGTCGACAAGCTGGTGGGCCATATCGTGCCCGTCCGATTCATCCTCTTCGCCGGCGTCGGCGCGGTCGGGATTGCGGCGCATCTGATTGTCCTTCGTACCGGGCTGCGCTTCGGCCTATCCTTCGCCGCGGCGCAAACGCGGGCGACCGCGGTCGCGATCCTCGGGAATTTCTCGCTCAACAACACCTTCACCTTCCGCGAACGCCGCCTCAAAGGGCCGCGCTTCCTGGTCGGGCTGCTGACCTTCTCACTGATCTCCAGCGTCGGCGCCTACATGAACGTCAATATCTCCGCCCTGCTGGTGGGCGAGACGCACACCACATGGTACGCAGCCGGGGTGCTCGGCGCAGTGATGAGCCTGGTGTGGAACTACGCGGTGAGTTCGGCGGTTACCTGGAGGCGCTAAGCCGCTCGCACGTCCAGTAGAGCGGCGTGCGCCCGGCGCGCAGGGCCTTCGCCTCGTAGCGGGTCGGCGGCCAGCCCGCGGGCCGTTCGCTGACCGGCGGCGGCACGGCGAAGAGGTCCTGCCCGGCCAACACCTCAGCGACCCAGGCCTGGTAGGTCGGATCATCAGAGGCAATCCGCCAAATCCCGCCCGGCGCCACCACGCGGGCGATCTCGGGGATGAAGGCCGGGTGCACGAAGCGCCGCTTGGCATGGCGGATTTTCGGCCAGGGGTCGGGGAACATCAGGAACAGCCGCTCGATCGCAGCATCCGGCAAGGCGCGCAACAGATCCCGCGCGTCGTCGTCCCACAGGCGGAGATTGCCCGGCACCGGGGCGCTCACCTCGCCACCCTCCGGCACCAGCTTGGCGAGCAGAGAGCAGATGCCGGTCTCGAACACCTCGCAGGCGATCAAGCCAATTTCTTGGTTGCCCCGCGCCAGCGCCTCAGCGTGCTCGCCGCCACCGAAGCCGACCTCGAACCACAGGGCGCGCGGCCGCGGGTCGAAAGCGGCCAAGGGATCACCGGCCTGCGCGATATCGAAGCGCAGGCGCGGCAAGGTCTCGGCGAGGAGCAGTTCCTGGCGTGGCCGAAGCTTGTGGCCATGGCGCCGCCCATAGAGCCGGTCCGGCGGCGGCTTCAGGGCGGGGACACTCATCCTACACAACCCTTCGGGACGGCCGCGGGGGGGGAAGGGAAGAAGGAAGAGATCCTTTTTTGAAAAAAGGACCAAAAAACTTTTACCCGTTTTGCTTCGGAGTATCCGCAGAGGGCTCAGAGACAAACGGGTAGAAAGTTTTTGCTTCTTTTTTCAAAAAAAAGCGCTTCCTTCCTAAATCTCAGCGATTAAAGGCCGACATCAGGGCGGCGACCAGATCGGTCTTCTCCCAGGTAAAGGTGCCCTTATCGGCATCCGGCTCACGGCCGAAATGCCCGTAGGCCGAGGTCGGCACATAGATCGGCCGGTTGAGGTGCAGATGCTCGCGAATACCGCGCGGGCGCAGGTTTACCAGCTCGCGCAGGGTCTTCTCGAGCTTGGCCTCTTCCACGTCGAACGGGTTACCGTGCAGCTCGACATAGACCGACAGCGGGTCCGACACGCCAATCGCGTAGGAGAGCTGCAGGGTGCAGCGCTCGGCGAGGCCAGCGGCGACCACGTTCTTGGCGAGGTAGCGGCAGACATAGGCGGCCGAGCGGTCCACCTTGGTGGGGTCCTTGCCCGAGAAAGCGCCGCCGCCATGCGGGGCCGCGCCGCCGTAGGTGTCGACGATAATCTTGCGCCCGGTGAGGCCGCAATCGCCATCGGGACCGCCGATGACGAACTTTCCGGTCGGGTTGATGTAGATCTCGTTCTCTGGCGGCATCCAGCCCGCCGGCAGCACGTCCTGGATCAGCGGCAGTAACATTCGCTTGATCTGCGCCTGATCCATGCCTTCGTCGTGCTGCGTGGAGATCACGACCGAGGTGGCGCCGACCGGCTTGCCGTCGAGGTAGCGCAGGGTCACCTGGCTTTTGGCATCGGGCTGGAGGCCGGCGACCGTCTTGTCCCCGGCGCGGCGGCGGTCACGGATGGTGCGCAGCAGCTCGTGCGAATAATACAGCGGCGCCGGCATCAGCGTCGGCGTCTCGGTGCAGGCGTAGCCGAACATGATCCCCTGGTCGCCGGCGCCTTCGTCCTTGTTGCCGGCCGAGTCGACGCCCTGGGCGATGTCGGCGGACTGCGCGTGCAAATGCACAGCAATATCAGCGTTCTTCCAGGAAAAACCCTCCTGATCATAGCCGATATCGAGGATCGCGAGACGGCAGAGGTGGGCAAGGTATTCGTGGCTGATGGTGTCCGGGCCGCGGGTTTCGCCGGCCAGCACCACGCGATTGGTGGTCACCAGGGTTTCGCACGCCACGCGGGCATAGGGGTCGGCCGCGAGAAACGCGTCGAGCACCGTGTCGCTGAGACGGTCGGCCACCTTGTCGGGATGGCCCTCCGAGACGGACTCGGAGGTGAACAGGAATTCGCCCTTGTCGCGCATGATCTATCCCGTGCTGGCGGCCGACAGGCCTGGAAGGTTCAATTCAAGCGGAGCTGTGTGGCCGAAACACCCCCCTCGGTCAAGACATGCCGAGCACGTCCATCATCGAGTACAGCCCCGGCGGCCGCCCCACCACCCAGATCGCCGCGCGGATCGCCCCGCTGGCGAAGGCGCGGCGGTCGAACGCACGGTGGGTCAGGGCGATATGCTCGGTGGCGGCGGCGAACAGCAGCGTATGCTCGCCCACCACCTGCCCGCCGCGCAGCGCCGCGAAGCCGATGGCGCCGGTCTTGCGGGCGCCGGTATGCCCGTCCCGCCCGCTCTCGGTCACATCGGCGAGGTTCACCCCGCGCCCCTTGGCCACGGCACGGCCCATGCCGACCGCGGTGCCGGAGGGCGCATCGACCTTCTGGCGGTGATGCATCTCCACGATCTCGGCATCGTAGCTCTCACCCGGCAGCGCGGCGGCCATCTTCTCGGCGAGTGCCAGCACCAGGTTCACCCCGGGCGAAAAATTCGGCGCATGCACCACGGCAATACGCTTGGCCGCCTCCGCCACCGCCGCCTCGTCGGCCGGCGAGAGCCCGGTGGTTCCCAGCACCCAGGCGCAACCGGCGGCCGCGATCGCCGCGGCATGGGCCTGCACGGTGCTGGCATGGGTGAACTCCACCACCACATCGCTCGCCTCCGCCAGCGCCGCGATATCGGCGAGCAGCGCCACATCGCCCGGCACCGACGCCCCCGGCCGATCGATCCCGCCGGCGAGCGTCAGCCCGGCCACGCGGGCCTCTTCGGCCACCAGCTGTCCCATCCGCCCGCCGATCCCTGCGACCCCGATTCCCTTGTTCATGCGGCTCTCCCGTTTCTCACTTATGGTTGCGCCGAACCCCGCGCGCGCGCCATCCTGTCACGCGCAAAGGGGACATGCCACATGAACGCCATCACCGACGACGCCGCGCTGCGCGCCCATTTCGGCCCGGTCAGCCCGCTGGCCGAACGCAAGCAGCTCGACCATCTCGACCGCCACTGCCAGGCCTTCATCGCCCTCTCGCCCTTCCTGGTGTTGGCGACCGCGGATGGGCAAGGCGGCGTCGACGCCAGCCCGCGCGGGGATGCGCCCGGCTTCGTCAAGGTGCTCGACGCCCACACCCTGCTGCTCCCCGACCGGCCCGGCAACAAGCGGATCGACAGCCTGCGCAACATCATCGCCCATCCCGGCATCGGCCTGCTCTTCTTCGTCCCCGGCATCGACGAGACCGTACGCGTCAACGGCAACGCCCGCGTCATCACCGACGCCGACCTGCTCTCCCAGGTGCCCGCGCAAGGCAAGATCCCGGCCACCGGACTGCTCGTCACCGTCACCGAAGCTTTCTACCACTGCGCGAAAGCCCTGATCCGATCCCACCTGTGGGACCCGGAGACCCGCATCGAGCGCGCCAGCTTCCCCAGTCTTGGCCGGATCATCGCGGAACAGGTGAGCGGGATCGACGCCAAGGCGGCGGACGAGAATATCACCGAATCCTACCGGAGCCGGCTCTACTGAGGCGCCCTGAAAACCTGTGGGGTTCTGGCGGAGAGGGTGGGAGGGGATGACACCACTCTGAGCCACTCCGACATACCGAGTTCCAAGGGTTTAGAACCCTTCGACCCTACCGTGTGGATCACAATCTGTGAACACCCTCTGTCCACAACGGTTTGGCGGACGCTTTGGGAATCGAACTCACTCAACGTCTTGCCGCCGATCATCGCCGGGTGATCATCCCGCCATCGTCTCCCCAGGCTCTCGGGATCGTCCACAATGGTTTTCAGGATCGTGGCCTGGGGATCGAACCCGGCATGGGCACAATGGTTTTCACGGTTGCCGCCAGCATTGGGGTGCTGATCTTCCCCGCCGTCCCAGGAGGGTTGTCGAGCCTTCCAGGACGATGGGGTTGATGATGGCGGCAACAATGCTGCCATGCTCGATCAAGCGTCTTCGCGCAGCCTCAGCCGTGTGTAGGACTGGATCACCTGCCCCTTGAGGTTTCGGACTTCGACCGGCTTGCCGTCATCGTCCTTCACCACTTCGACAGGGATCGCATTCTTGATCCGCCAGCCAAGCTCGCGGTTGACCTCCTTCAGCGGATTGCCGTGCGTATAGGGATCGGCTCCGCCTATATGGTCGGTGTAATCCTTGCGGAAGGCATCGTCGGCCATGGCCCGTTGAAAGACGTGAAGGGTTATGTCCGATGTGAACTCGCCGTTCCTGAACATCGCCACAGCGATTTCCACGATCGTGCGGATCAGTCGGTTGAGCCGCTCAAAGCGAGCCTTCTCATCATCTTCGAGAACCGGCGGATCGGCATTGATGACCTCTGCGGACATCATCATCTTGATCCTGTCGATGGGATCGTAGTGCTCCCGCTCAGCGAGTTTTATCCAGGCCCGCCATAGCGGGGCATCAATCCGCATCGACAGCTTGACGGCTTCTTCAGGGGTGGGTGCCATTGGCCTTGCTCCATCGGGTTGCGATGGCATAGAGGTATGTCCGACATCACTCTAAGTCAAGGTCGATGTCGGACTTCCCTCTAAAATAGTTTTGGGCTGGGCTTCCCCGAGCGTCTTCAGACCGTCGCCACCCGCCTTTCGGCATGATGGGGATGATGGTGCCGGTGATGCTGGATCAACCGTCCAGCACCATCTCTATAAGGGTCAGACCGCAGCCTGGATGCCAGATCGTCCGTTGGTCACATGCCGGTAGAGGGAACTGGTGCTGCAACCGATTTGCTTGGCGATTTCGGCAACGGTCATGTCACCGCTCGCCAGCATGGCCTTGGCGGCTTTGATTTTCGTATCGTCCATGGATTTGGGACGACCTCCGACACGGCCTCGGGCACGACTGGCAGCCAATCCGGCACGGGTTCGGTCGATGATCAAATCCCGTTCCATTTGGCCAAGTGCGCCAAGGATGTGGAACAAGAACCGCCCAGTCGGTGTTCCAGTGTCGATGCCTTCGGTCAGGGATCGCAGCGCAATGCCTCGCTGTTGAAGCTGGTCGGCAAGGTCGATCAAATGTCGGAGCGATCTTGCCAGCCGGTCGAGCCGCCAGACGATGATCTGATCATCTTTGCGAGCATGTTCGAGGGCTTTCGCCAGTTCGGGTCTGTCGGTCTTCGCGCCGGATGCGGTCTCGATGAAAACCTTGTCGCAGCCCGCTTGTTTGAGAGCGTCGAGTTGGAGGGCATGATCTTGCTGATCCGTCGAAACTCGGGCGTAGCCGATAAGCATTTTTCAAATCTCCCAAAACTCATCGACATCTCCTTCAATTGGGAAAGAGTTTTGGGAATGAGTTTTGGGATGCGATATCGCTGAGTTTGAACGGAAAAGCGAACTATTATTGGGTTCTCTCAAAAACCACCGTTTTTGACGACCATCGGGAGACTGTTCGAGAACACGATCTGTGATAGGATCAGCGACATGATTAGCACCCCGTCCGCCAGCATCATCGCGAAGGAGCTTTTATCCACATCAGGATGAAAGCTCGTGCCCATTGTTCCCGGTCTCGCTCCCTGGTCTGATCTGGCGTCTCGGATCGCCAAAATCTCGCAAACTCGTCCCGATCTTGCCGCTCGGTTAATCGTTGCTCCTCAGAAGGCGGTTCACGCCTACGCCATCTTCATCCAGCGATCCGGCATCGCTGATGACGAGCTTTTGGCCACAACACTCTTCGACAACCATCCCCGTGATCTCCTGGATCAGGTGTGGCCCGACCGTTCCCCTGAGCTTTTCAATCTGCTCGACAGGATCAACGGGCCGGTGTGGCAGGTGGAACGGTATCACCGTCTTGATCGGCTGCTGAAGTCCAGAGTCGCAGAGTCGGTGAAAAACACGACAAGGATCAACGAGGCCACGATCATCTTCCACGAGCAGTTGGAAAAGCACGATGTTCTTGTCACCAGCGCCGTGATGGCTTTGGAGGGGCGCATTGCCTTGGCGAAGAACTTGGGAGCGATCATCACGATCCTGCGGAAAATGAATGTGCTGTCGAGCGATGAGGTCGAGGCGGCGTCGCTCAAAAAAATTCGCAAGGATGGCCTGGGCCGATGGGTTGAACGGCGATTGCGGCGAGGAATTGCGCCCACGGTTCCGTTGCCGCTGTCGCTCCGGCAGATCACGACGTGCTCAGAAATGGTGGCGCTCGGACGGCAAATGAAGAACTGTTTGGGTGAAGTTCGAAGCCTTTTGGCCCTGGTCATGGGCGATTTCGTGTTCCTCAGGATGGACGACGATACCGGCCCTATCGTCGTCAGTCTCGCCGCCGGGCCTGGGGGAATTTGGATGATCAATGAGGCCCAAGGGTCTGTTGACCGATGGGACGACATGCTCATTGACTACGTGCAAGATACTCTTCGCGCCGCCGGTCTCGACGTGGTGGGAACGACCATGAAGGGCGCATTCCAAAGGTTCTCGTGGCCATGAAGAAAATAGAATGCTGACGGCTGATGTCGGCATGAAGCGCATAGGTCAACCGACGGAATCATCATCCGGTTGGTACGAATATGAGGGTAACATGATCCCACTGATGACTGCGACGCAGCATGAGGCTCTTCGTTCTCTTCGAGGCGAAATCATGCGATCCATGCCGACCGCTGCGCACGTCTTTGTGCCAGTTTGCGGTGACCTGACCAAAGCTACGCCGTTTCGCCTGTTGTTCGTCGGTCGAGCAACAAGAGGCTATCAAGAACCTGATCTCGCGACCTTCATAGGTGCGCGAGATCGTGCTGAGGAAATCGTTCGAACGCATCTCACTCAGCGAAAATCACCCTTTTGGCAATTCATCAATGCCGTATTGAGAGGCGTGTTGCAGGAACGAGGGCTTTCGGTCGCGGATGCAGACATTCCCGACTTCATGGGCTGGTCAAACCTCGTGAAGATTGGCGATGCCAATGCAAACGCTCCCCTGGCTTCGTTAAAGGCGCAGGCCGCGTTGTGCATCGAGCAGTTGCAGCGCGAAATCAAGCAGATGAGGCCCAATGCGGTCATCCTGCTGACGAGAGACTATGGCGCAGACGAAATCCTTTATCCTGTTTTCGGTCGGGAAGATTGGCGGCAGGACGTGGTTATGGAAGATCGCGTGGCCTTTGTCAACGGCGGTCTGAATCCCGGCCATCGGGGCGGCGTAAAACCAGGCCAGTGCGGATGATGCAGCGTGGGATGGCAAGGGGCCCGATCGGGCCCCTTGCCATGTCGTCCGAGCGCGCTGG
>CAIWAJ010000110.1:0-3452 GCA_903910565.1 uncultured Rhodospirillales bacterium | reverse complement strand
GCGTGCGGAAGGAGGGCCCCTGGGGGGATGGCGTGGAAGTCCGAGGTGGTGGCGATGAGGATGGCGGCGACGGCGACGGCGGCGGGCATGGCGTAGAGGCGGTTGAGTTTCGCCACGATCGCCCAGGTGAGAACGATGGCGAGGCCCATGGCGGGGTGGACCGCGACGGCGCGGACGGGGGCGAGGCAGAGGTTGAGCAGCACGCCGGCAAGCATGGCGCTGGCGATGGGTTTGGGGATGGCGGCGACGGCGCGGCCGAGGGGACGGATCTGGCCGGCGAGGACGATGAGCAGGCCGGTGACGAGGAAGGCACCGACCGCGCCGGAGAAGCCGCCTTCGACCTGGGCGGAGCCGGCGAGGAGGGCGGCGCCGGGGGTAGACCAGGCGAAGCTGATGGGCTGCCGGGTGTTGAGGCTCATGACGATGCCGCCGAGCCCCATCGCGACCGAGACGGCGAGGAGGCCGGAAGCGGCCTGGTCGGGCGAGGCGCCGACCGCGGTGAGGCCGCGCAGGATCACCGCGAAGGTGCTGGCGAAGCCGACGAAGGAGGCCAGCACCCCCGCGGCGAGCGCGGGGGCGGAGAAGTCGGCGCGCAGGCTCATTGGGTCAGCTTACCGGCGTCCAGACTTCGGGGACGTAGGCGTAGCCGGTGCCGGCGCGGGCGACGTGGCCGAAGCAGGGGAAATCGAGATGCATGCCGGCGACGCGGAGGCGGTCGGTGGCGGCCTGGTCGAGGATGCGGGCGCGGGATTTGCGGCCGAGCTCGATGTCGGTATCGAAGCCCATGCCGGCTTCGGGGCGGGCGAACTGAACGCCGGGGACGTGCACGACGTCACCCCAGATCAGCAGGGAGTCGCCGCCGGAGGTGATGAGCCAGCCGGAGTGGCCGGGGGTGTGGCCGGGGAGGTGGACGGCGGTGACGCCAGGGAGCCCCTCGCCGCCGTCCTTCACGGTGGAGATGCGGTCGAGATAGGGGGCCAGCGCCGTGCGGGCGGTGACGAAGCCGCTTTTGTCGGCGGCGGCGGCCTCGTTGGCTGCGTTGAGCCAGAAGTCGCGCTCGGCCTCGTGCATGACGATGTCGGCGTTGGGGAAGTAGGCGGTGCCTTCGGGGGTGACGAGGCCGGAGACGTGGTCGATATGGGCGTGGGTGACGAGGACGCGGCTGATATCGGTGGTGGCGACGCCGAGTGCGGCGAGGTTGGTGCGCAGGCGGCCGTGGTCGGGGCCGAAGGCGGTGCCGCTGCCGGAATCGACGAGGACGCGCTTGGGGCCGATGGTCAGCATGAAGGCGCTGATGGTGATGCGGGGCGGGATGGCGCGGAAGGTGGCGTGCAGCAGGGCTTCGGCCTCGGCGGCGGGGACGCCCTGGAGGTAGGCGGTTTGGGCCTCGAAGGCGCCGTCATTGAGCGCGGTGACCGTGATGTCGCCGATCTGGCGGTGATAGATGCCTGGGTTGAGCATGGTTCGGTTCCCCTCGTTGCGGGTGGTTTTGTGCCGGATTGGGGGGGGCGGGGCAGGGGAGGGGAGGGTGTTCTTTTTGTGCACAAAAAGAGCCAGAATCTTTGGCACTTCGTTGCCAGTGGCCTGGCGTGCGGGATGGTTGGGAGCGGTACGCGGCAATGGGATGAAAGTTTTTTGCTTCTTTTTTTCAAAAAAGAAGCGCTGGCTTTCTTTCAGCTCAGCGGCGCTTTCGCCCCCTGCCTGGCAAGCAGGCGACGCCCGCCGGGCAGGGCGCCGACGATGCGGGCCAGCGCGCCCATCCACCAGGGGAAGACGATGCGATCGCGCCCGGCCGCGAGGCCGGCGAGGATGATGCCGGCGGCGCGGTCGGCGTCCATGATGCCGGGCATTTTGTAGGGGTTGGCTTCGGTCATCGGTGTGCGGATGAAGCCGGGGCAGACGGAGGCGAGGAGGATGCCGGCGGCGGCGGCGGCGGGGGCGCTGGCGCGGGCCCAGGTGTCGATGGCGGCTTTGCTGGCGCCGTAGGCGGGGGCGTTGGGGGTGGGGAGCAGTGCGGCGATGGAGGCGATGACGGCGATGGTGCCGCGCTTGCCGTTGTGGGGCGCCTGGGCGCGCATGGTGGCCAGCGCGGGGAGGACGGTGTTGAGCGCGCCATCGAGGTTGACGGCGAAGATGGCGCGGGTTTGCGCCGGGGTTTCGCCGACGCCGAGGCCGGTGCCGCCGGAGATGCCGGCGTTGGCGATGACAAGATCGAGCGGGCCGGCGGCTGCGATCCATGCCTGGGTGGCCGGGGCGTCGGTGACGTCGAGCACGGTTGGGTGGGCGGTGGCGCCTTTGGCGCGGCAGGCGGCGGCGGTTTCGGCGAGGCGGGCGGCGTTGCGGCCGGAGAGGTGCAGGATGACGCCGGGGGCGGCGAGGTGCAGGGCGAGGGCGCGGCCGATGCCGGAGGAGGCGCCGGTGATCAGGGCTGATCTGTATGGGGTCATGTTCCGAGCCTAGCGCAAGGCTGCTAGGAATGGGGAGTGATGATGGGAATTTCATGATGGCGGTGGCGCAATCGATGACCGGCTTCGCGCGGAGCGAAGGCGCGGTGGGCGGGTTCTCCTGGGTGTGGGAGCTGCGCAGCGTCAACGGACGGGGGCTGGAGCTGCGGTTTCGCCTGCCGACGGGGTTCGACGGGCTGGAGCCGGCGTTCAAGGACTTGGCGGGGAAAGCGCTGCGGCGCGGGAATGTGACGGCCAATCTCAATGTGAAGCGTGAGGACCAGGCGCGGCTGGCGCCGGATCCGGCGGCGCTGGAGCAGGTGCTGGCGCTGGCGCTCGATCTGGCGGCGCGGATCCCAGGGGCGTCGGCGCCGCGGGCGGAGGCGCTGCTGGCGCTGCCGGGCGTGTTGCGGCCGACGGTGGCGGAGGCGGATGAGGCGGCGGTGAAGGCGCAGGTGGCCGCCGTGCAGGCGGGGTTCGCGGCGGCGCTGGAGGGGTTGCTGGCGGCGCGCAAGGGGGAGGGGGCAAGGCTCGGGGAGATTCTGGGCGGGCAGATTGGCGCGATTGAGGGGTTGTGCGCGCAGGCGGCTGTGGAGGCGGCGGAGCAGCCGGCGATGCAGCGGGCGCGGATGCTGGAGACGCTGCGGGGGCTGATGGCGGAGATCCCGGCGCTGCCGGAGGAGCGGATCGCCCAGGAAGTGGCGGTGCTGGCGGGCAAATCCGACGTGCGGGAGGAGCTGGACCGGCTGGGCGCGCATATCGCGGCGGCGCGGGCGTTGCTGGACGAGGGGGAGAATATCGGGCGGCGGCTGGATTTTCTGGTGCAGGAGTTCAATCGCGAGGCCAATACGCTGTGCAGCAAGTCCGCCACGGTGGCGCTGACGGCGACCGGGTTGAAGCTCAAGGCCACCATCGAGCAGCTGCGCGAGCAGGTGCAGAACGTCGAATGAGCGCGCCGGTGATTACGCGCCGCGGGCTGTGCCTGGTGTTGTCGGCGCCTTCGGGGGC
>CAIWAJ010000109.1:0-5061 GCA_903910565.1 uncultured Rhodospirillales bacterium | reverse complement strand
CCGATCCTCAAGGTCGCACTGGCCGCTCATGGCGCCAGGCACACCATCAAACCAGTTCTTGCACGGCAGAGCGCCGCAGCATAACGTCCAAACCAGCAGCGCTCGATCGGCCAATTTCAACAGAGATCGGGACATCCCCCTCCCGATTCATCTTCCCGTGTTCGACAATGAGGGGGTTATCACATTCAGCCAGCCGCTCACATCGCTCAATGCCGATGGAGATTTCATCAATGGTGGCCGGTTCTCAGGTGATTGGGCCTATATCGCCGGCACGTTGTCGGGCAGCGGCGTGTTCGCGGCCAATCTCGTCAACGCCGGCACCATCGCCGCAGGTGTCGATATTGTGCGCCTCGGCGGCGGGCTCGGAATCTCGGCCGCGACTATTTCTCCCCAAGCGACCATCGAGGGTTTCATCAAGGGCGGCGTGATCGACATCACCGGCACGCCCTATACGTTCAACACCAACGCTTTCTGGTCAGGAACCATCAACGGAGGCACCCTCATCATCAAGGATGGCGCCACCACTACCGCCCAGCTCTACATGATCGGCATCCCCAACGGGACCCAATTCACTGTGAGCCCGGATAGCAACGTTACCCCCGGTATCATCATCAGCAGCAGCAACGTTGCCTGTTTCGCCGCCGGCACCCGGATCGCGACGCGGGATGGCGAAGTGCCGGTCGAGGATTTGCGGGCCGGGGATCGGGTGCGCTCGGCGTTCGGCGGCGATGTGCCGGTGGAGTGGATCGGGCGGCGGACCTTGCGGGCGGCGGGGCTGCGCAATCCCTCAGCGATTTATCCGGTGCGCATCGCCGCCTCCGCCATCACGCCGGGCGTGCCGGCGCGGGATTTGTTGGTGAGCCCGGACCATGCGCTGTATCTCGACGGGGTGCTGGTGCCGGCGGGGTTGCTGGTGAATGGCAGTACGATCGTGCGGGTGCCCGTGGAGGAGGTGACGTATTTCCACCTCGAACTGCCGCAGCATGATGTGATCCTGGCCGAGGGGGCGCTGTGCGAGTCCTATCTCGACACCGGCAATCGCGGCGATTTCGACAATGCGCCGCCGGCGGCGCGGGCGGAGGAGGATGCCAATGTGATTTGGCTCTCGCGTGCCTGCGCGCCGCAGTGCCGCAACGGCCCCCGCCTCGATGCCATCCGCGCGAAACTCCCGGCCGCGCCCGCATGCACGAAAAAAGACGAATTTCATAGTTTTTTGAAAAAACATCGTTGACATTACCCGACGGCCGTCCTATATTCGCCGTCATGAACCCAGCGCCGACCTCACCCGCCCCGAGCCTTCCCCAACAGCACCCCGCGATGCTGCTGGCGGAGCTTGTCGGCCAGCTTCTGGCGGCCCTGGCCGGTCCGGCCTGGCTGTGGCGCTTCCTGCCCGGCGGCCGCGCCTGGTGGGTGCAGATGCAGCAATTCGGCCGCGACTTCACCGCCCTCATGCACCGCCTCGCCGCCGCCCCGATTCCCGCCATTCCCCCGGCCCCCATCCCGGCCGCCCCATCCCCCCACACCCGTACTGCGCCCCGCCGCACCGCCACCCCCACGCGCGCCCGCCGCGCCTCCGTGCGCCGCGCAACTCAGCCCGCCCGCACCCCGCCCAAAGCCACACCGCGGCCCGCGCCGATGCCGCGCGCGCCGCTCGTGGCCCTTCCGCGCCCCCTCATCGCCCGCCCGCGCCCGCCGCTTTTTCAAAACCGCCCGGACCGCCCGCGCCGACTCACGTCCTATTTGTTCCGATTATTTAACATTCAGCCAGTCTTGCCATTGAACATCACCCCAACCCGCGGCAACACCTCGGCAATCAGCCGCCCTGTCTGCGCCAGAACATGCGCGCCCCCCGGCACCATCGGCCGTAAGATGAATTTCTCCACCCCCACCGCCACGAACGCCCCCACGCGCGCCAGGATATCGTCGGCATCCCCGATCGCGAACGCCTCCGCCGGATCGCGCCCCGTCCGCTTGCGAAACGCCTCCATCGCCGGCTGCACAGCGGGGTCGTCCCGCCGCCCGAAATGGAACGCCATCCCCGCCCCGTAATGATCCTCGTCGATCCGCCGCCCCGCCACCGCGCACGCCGCCTTGATCGCCGCCACAATCCGCCCCGCCTCCGCCGGCGGCTCCGACCCCGCGATCCACCCCGTCCCCACCCGCGCCGTCCGCGCGATCGCCGCCTCCGAAGACCCGCCAATCCACACCGGCAACTCCGCCTGCACCGGCCGCGGCAAAATGGATGCCCCGCGCAAAGTGGTGAATTTTCCAGCGAAATCAACGCTTTCTTCGCGCCACAACCGCCGCATCACCTCCAGCCCCTCATCGGTCCGCCGCCCCCGCGTCCCGGTCTCCAGCCCCAACGCCTTCCACTCCGGCGACAACGGAGACCCGATCCCGAAAGCGGGTAACAACCGCCCGCCCGAAAGAAAATCAATCGTCGCGCATTGCTTGGCCAGCAACACCGGATCACGAAACGCGATCGACACCACGTTCATCCCGAACTTGATCCGCCGCGTCCGCCCCGCCAGCGCCGCCATCGCGGTCATGCTCTCCAGGATCGGCGTCCGGCTGATGATCCGGTCGGTCTGCCACAGCGAGTCCACCCCGCCCGCCTCGCACATATCCACCCAGCGCCAGAACGCACCCGCCTCCTCGAAAGGAAAATCCATCAGGCCAAGGCCGATCGAAACCGTCATCTGCATCCTCCCGCGACCCCCAAGCTTGGCGCGGCCCGCCGCCCCTGGCAATGTCGCCGCCACGAACCAAAAGGAGAGAAACGATGCTGATCGGCGCCTCGATGTTTTTCACCGACTATTCAATGTCCCCCGCCGCCCTCGCGCGGGCCCTGGAGGAGCGCGGGTTCGAATCCGTCTGGGCGCCCGAGCACTCCCACATCCCCGTCAGCCGCAAAACGCCCTTCCCGGGCGGCGGTGATCTGCCCAAGCGCTACTACGACTGCATGGACCCCTTCGTGTCGCTGACCGCCGCCGCCACCGTCACCACCACCCTCAAAGTCGGAACCGGCGTCTGCCTGGTCAATCAGCGCGACCCGATCCAGACCGCCAAACAGGTCGCCTCCCTCGACCAACTCTCCGCCGGCCGCTTCCTGTTCGGTATCGGCGTCGGCTGGAATGAGGACGAGATGAACAACCACGGGACCAAGCTCGAGGACCGTGCTCAGGTCACCCGTGAACGCATCGAGGCGATGAAGGAGATCTGGACCCGCTCCAAGGCCGAGTATCACGGCGACTTCGTAAACTTCGACCCCATCATGGCCTGGCCGAAGCCGGTGCAAAAACCCTACCCGCCCATCATCGTCGGTGGCGCCTTCCCGCAAGGCCCCCGCCGCGCGCTGCGCTACGGCAATGGCTGGATCCCCGTCACCGGCCGCGCCAGCGTGGAAGGGATGGCCCGCGCCATCGAGGGCCTCGCCAAAATGGCCGCCGAAACCGGCCGCGACCCGGCGGACTGCCCGGTCTCGATGTTCGGCGTCCGCGAGGACCGCGACGAAGCCCGCCAGTTGCGGGACCTCGGGGTCGCCCGCGCCGTGGTCGCGCTCGATTCCGCCAAGGAGGACGAAATCCTCCCCATCCTCGACCGCTGGGCCACGATCATCCGCGGCCTCGCCTGAGCCTCACCAGGCCGCAATGATGTCCTTCACGGCCGGCACCGCCAGCGCGGCGAAAGCCAGCAACGTGGGGACATCTGCCGGGCTGTACCAGTGCGCGTCATGCAGTAGGTTCATCATGCCGATCGTGGTGCCGCCCCAGCGGATCGGCACGTTGACGCAGCTTTCGCAACCGAGCGAGCGGATCAGCTCGTGGTCGAAGAACACCGCCTTGATCTCCTCGTAATCGTTGAGGAACCGGCACTCGCCCTCCATCAGCCGCGCCTGCAACTGCGCGGTGATCGGCTTGCTGCCGCCGACGAGATAGGCGTCGGGCATGTTGGAGTAGTAGCGCTGGTTCTCGCCACGGTCCCAGTTGAGCACCAGCACGGTGAACAGCTTGTGGCCGATGGTCGCCTTCGTCGCCGCATCCAGCGCCGCTAGCCGGGTTGCGGTGGTGTCGGCCAGGCTGGCGGCGATGAAGTGTGGGGTGGGATCGGGACGCGTCATGTGGATCTCCTGGGTCAGCCGCGCAAACGGCCGCCATTGGGGTCATGCAAGGGGCGGGCGGTGATGGTGGCGCGGCATTCGGTGCCGAGCACGTCGATGAGGAATTCCCCGCCATCGGCCGCGAGGTCGGCGGGCAGATATCCCATGGCGATCGACTGGCCGACCGCATGGCCCCAGCCGCCGGAGGTGACGTGGCCGACCGGCTTGCCGTCTTTCAGGATCACCTCGTAGCCGACGACGTCAGCATGCGGGGCATCGACCACGAAGGCGCAGAATTTGCGTTTCGGCCCGGTGGCGCGCTCCGCCAGCACCGCGTCACGGCCGATGAAATCGGGCTTGGCGAACTCGATGAACACATCGAGCCCGGTTTCGGCGGGGGTGTAGTCGGGCCGGAAGTCCTTGTTGAAGGAGCCGTAGTTCTTCTCGAGCCGCAGCGAGGAGATCGCCCGCCCGCCGTAGTGCTTGAGGCCCAGGCCCTCGCCGGCGGCGAGCAGGTCCTCGTAGAGCTGGCTGAGATAGTCGGGGGTTACCCAGATCTCGTAGCCAAGCTCGCCGGTGAAGCCGCAGCGCTGCACGATGGCCGGCGACAGGCCGACCGCCATTTCGCGCACCGCGAAGAACTTGAACCCGGCGTTGGAGACATCGCCATCCGCCAACCGCTCCAGCAGCGCGCGGGAATTGGGGCCGGAGATGGCGAACCCCGCCAGCGTGGAGCACACCGAGCGCACCTGCACGGTCGCCGGCGGATTCTGCGCCTTCAGCCAGCGCATATGGAACGCCTCGGCGAACCCGGAGCCGACGATGAGGTAGCGCTCCTCGCTCAAGCACGCGATGGAGAGATCACCCATAATCCGCCCGCGCGGATTGAGCATCGGCGCGATCGCCATGCGGCCGGGCTTGGGGATCTTGCAGGCGAACACGCGATCAAGCCAGGCGCGGCT
>CAIWAJ010000108.1:0-2227 GCA_903910565.1 uncultured Rhodospirillales bacterium | reverse complement strand
GCGAAATTCCGCGCTGTCCATCGTCACAATCCTCGATACGTCCAAACGATTGAACCTAATATGAACTACGCATATGATTCGCTAATAGAGCCAAACCTTTTATTCCTTTGGCGTTTACCCCTCCCGACCCTTCGGGGACACTCGCTCAGGGCAACGATAGGATAAAAAGTTTTTTGGTTCTTTTTATTCACAAAAAGAACGCTCTTCCTTTCTTAGCCCTGCAACCCGTCAACTGGTCTCCTACCGCTAGGCCCGGATGATAGTACCGATGCCACCCTCGGTGAAAAGTTCGAGCAGGCAGGCATGCGGCAGGCGGCCGTCGAGGATGACTGCCCCCTTGGCGCCGCGCTGCACGGCATCGACGCAGTTTTCGACCTTGGGGATCATGCCGCCCGAGATCATGCCGCTGGCGATGCCGGCGGCGACGGTATCGAGCGTCATCTCCGGGATCATCTTCTTGTTCTCGTCGAGCACGCCCGGCACATCCGTCAGCATCAGCAGCCGAGTGGCGCCGAGCGCGCCGGCGATGGCGCCGGCTACAGTGTCGGCGTTGATGTTGTAGGTCTGCCCGTCCGCCCCCACGCCCACCGGGGCGATGACGGGGATCAGCCCGGCGCCGGTCAGCGCGTGGATGACACGCACGTCGACATGGTCGGGCTCACCGACGAAGCCGAGATCGATCGGCTCCATCGCGCCGGTCTCGGGGTTCTTGCGGGTGCGCTCCACTTTGCGGGCGCGGATCAGCCCGCCATCCTTGCCGCAAATGCCCACCGCCAGCGCACCCGCCTGGTTGATCAACCCTGCGACGTGCTTGTTGACAGTGCCGGCAAGCACCATCTCGACCGCCTCGACCGTGGCGGCGTCGGTGACGCGCAGGCCATCGATGAAGGAGGACTTGATGTCCAGCCGCTTCAGCATGGCGTTGATTTGCGGTCCGCCGCCATGGACGACCACCGGGTTCACGCCGACCTGCTTCAGCAGCGCGATATCGGAGCCGAACATGCGCGCGAGATGCTCCTCACCCATGGCATGGCCACCGTATTTCACCACGATGGTCGCGCCGGCATAGCGGCGCAGGAACGGCAGGGCCTGGGCGAGAATTTCGGCCTGCTGCTGGGCGGTTCCGGCGTCGGGCATGGGTGTTCCCTCAGAGTGTGCGGCGGCGTTTTGCGGCGGCAAGGGCGGCGGGTCAAGCCACCGCTCGGTGTCAGGGGGCGGCGAGGGCCGCGAGTTCGGCGCGCAGTTCGGGGATGCCGAGGCCGGTTTCGCTGGAGGTGGTGACAATTTCCATCATCGCCGCCGGGTGTTTGCGGGCGAGCGCGCCGGCTTCTTCCTGCTTGGCCCGCAGCACCGAGGGCCTGGCGCCATCGGCCTTGGTGAGCACGACGAGGTAGGGCACGGCGGCCTTGTCGAACAGGTCCATCACCGCGAGGTCGCTCTCCTTCACCTCGATGCGGGCATCGAGTAGCAGGATGACGCGCTGCAGGGTCGGGCGGCCGCGGAGGTACTGGAACATCAGCCCCTGCCAGTCCTCTTTCACCGATTTTGCGGCCTGGGCGTAGCCGTAGCCGGGCATGTCGACCAACACGAGGCGGTTGCCGAGATCGAAGAAATTCAGCTGCTTGGTACGACCGGGGGTCGATGAGGTGCGCGCCAGCGTGTTCCGCCCGGTCAGCGCGTTGACCAGCGAGGACTTGCCGACGTTGGAGCGCCCGGCGAAGGCGATCTCCGGCTTGCCCGGCGGCGGCAGCTGGTCGAGCCGCTGGGCGGCGAAGAAGAAATTGCATTCGGACGCGAACAGCAGCCGCCCCGCCTCAAGGGCGGCGAGGCGGGCGGCTTCGGGGTCGAAATCTTCCTGCGGATCGTGCACGTCAGGCCTTTGCCGGCTTGGCCCGCTTCGCCTGGCGCATGATGTAGGACTGCTGGGCGATGGTCAGCAGGTTGTTCCAGCTCCAGTAGATCACCAGGCCGGCGGGGAAGCTGCCCATCATGAAGGTGAACAGGATGGGCATGTACTGGAACAGCTTGGCCTGAACTGGATCGGGCGGCGGCGGGTTGAGCTTCTGCTGGAAGAACATCGTGAAGCCCATCAGCACCGGCCAGACGCCGAGGTGCAGCATGGAGCCGAACATTGGCAGCGTCGTCGGATCGAAGGGGATCAGGCCGAACAGGTTGAAGATGTTGGTGGGATCAACCGAGGAAAGGTCCCTGATCCAGCCGAAGAACG
>CAIWAJ010000107.1:0-2243 GCA_903910565.1 uncultured Rhodospirillales bacterium | reverse complement strand
GGCGATCCCGGCTTTGGCCGCTACCGGGTTACCGGCGGGCGGATATGCGAACGGCTTCATGCCCGTCCCCGCGACCTTTGTGCCGGGGCGGACGCTGGAGCAGATCACCCTCCGCGAGGATCTCAGCCCGGAGGCCTATGCGGCGATCGCGCTGGAGTGGATCGACCGGGGCGCGCGGATCGTCGGCGGGTGTTGCGCGACGGGGCCGGCGCATATCAAGCGGTTGCGGGAGGCGATCCTGCAGCGCGGATTCGGGATCGGCGGGATTGGGTGACGGTCAGACGGTGAATTGCTCGACGATGATGCGTTCGGAGAGTCCCTGATCGGGGTCGAACAGGATGGTGGCGGCGAGTCCGCGGTCCTCGCGGACGGCAACCGAGATGACGTCACGCACCTCGGTGAAGTCGGCGACCGCGGCGACGGGGCGTTTATCGGGCTCCAGCACCTCGAACAGCACCTGGGCCGAACTCGGCAGCAGGGCCCCGCGCCAGCGGCGCGGGCGGAAGGCGCTGATCGGGGTGAGCGGCAGGAGATTGGCCGAGAGCGGTACGATGGGGCCGTGGGCAGAGAGGTTGTAGGCGGTGGAGCCGGCGGGGGTGGCGACCAGGACGCCGTCGCAGATGAGTTCGGAGAGGCGCACCCGTCCGTCGACGGTGATGCGCACTTTCGCGGCCTGGCGGAGTTGGCGGAGCAGGGAGACTTCGTTGAGCGCGAGGGCCTCGTGGTGGCGGCCATCGCGGGTGGTGGCGGTCATGCGCAGCGGGTGCAGTTCGGCGGCCTGGGCGCTGGTGAGGCGGGCGGGGAGGTCTTCCTCGCTGAAGGCGTTCATCAGGAAGCCGACCGAGCCGCAATTCATCCCGTAGACCGCGACCCCGCGGCCGAGCATGCGGTGGAGGGTTTCCAGCATGAACCCGTCCCCCCCGAGGGCGACGATGACCTGGGCGTTCTCGGGCGCGACGTCCCCATAGCGGGCGGCGAGGCGGGCGCGGCTGTCCTGGGCGAGGGGGGCGGAGGAGGCGAGGAAGCTGATCCGGCTGATTTCGCCGGGTGTGGGCATCAGACGAGTTTCCGATGGTCCAGAACCGGCATGTCGCGGCGAACCCGGCCGGTCAGTCCGCTGTCGATCCGCGCGGTGATCCAGCCCACGCCGTCCGAGGCTTTGGCGACCACGTGGCCCCAGGGGTCGCAGATCAGGGAGTGGCCGTAGGTGAAGCGATCGCCGGCGCGTTCGGTGTGTTTTCCCCAGGTGGCGGGGGCGACCATCCAGCACTGGGTTTCGATCGCGCGGGCGCGGATCAGGACCTCCCAATGGTCCTTCCCGGTGGCCAGCGTGAAGGCGGAGGGGAGGAAAATCACCTCGGCGCCGGCGCGGCGCAGAGCGAGGAACATCTCGGGGAAGCGGACGTCGTAGCAGATGGCGCAGCCGATTTTCACCCCATCGGCCTCGTAGGTGACGATCTCCGAGCCGCCACCATACGTGCTGCTTTCGCGGTAACCAGTGCCGTCGGGGGTGACGATGTCGAAGAGGTGGATTTTGCGGTAGCGGGCGATTTCGACGCCGGAGGGGTCGAACACGACGGTGGTGTTGAATAGTTTTTCGCCGGATTTCTCGGCGATCGAGCCGCCATGGACGACGATGCGGCGGTCGCGGGCGACACCGCGGAGGAATTCGTAGGCGGCGCCGCCTGGCGCGTTGCTGCCGGGGGGCGGGAGTTCCTCGGCTTCGGCGAATTTGATGGCGCGATCGCCGCCGAGGCAGCTCCACATTTCCGGCAGGCTGACGATGTTGGGGCGGTCGGACTCCATCGCGCCGTCGATCAGGCGTTGGGCCTGGGCGATGTTGTCGGCTTTGACGTGGCTGCAATTCATCTGCATGGCGCTGATACGCATGGGGTCCCCCGCCGGCTGGTTCCCTTGCAGGGTAGCACCGAGGCCAGTTGCGCGTAAACGACACTCCGGCGCACGATGCGGGCAACAGATGGGAGAACGTCGATGGACGGCAAACGCATGGTGCTCGAGATCGGCATGGGCACCGATATTCGCGGGCGGGACTATACCAAGGCGGCGGTGCGGGCGCTGCGCGACGCGCTGTGGCACAACTCGCTGACCATCACGCGGGCGCTGGGGGTGGATATCGACGCCATGAAGGTGGACATCACCATCGGCGTTCCCCACCCCGAGCTGGTGGACAAGGCGCAGGTGCTGGCGGTGCTGCCCCATGGCACCGGCACGGTGACCTGCGT
>CAIWAJ010000106.1:0-7551 GCA_903910565.1 uncultured Rhodospirillales bacterium | reverse complement strand
GCCGCTCCCGCCTCATGCAGGCGCAGGAGGTCGATATGGCGGACTGGCTGCCCAATGACCTGCTCATCAAGATCGATCGCGGGCTGATGGCCCATGCCGTCGAGGGCCGCACCCCCTTCCTCGATAAGGGCGTCGCCGCCGCCGCGTTCTCTCTGCCCGATGCGCTTAAGATCAACAAGGGCATGGGCAAGTGGCTGCTGCGCACCTGGCTGGCCAAGAACTGCCCGGCAGCCCAGCCCTTCGCGCCCAAGCAGGGCTTCACCGTGCCGATCGGCCAATGGATCGGCAACCAGGGCGACCGCCTCGGCCGCCTCGTCGCTGCCCAGCCCGGCATCGCCGAGATCGCCCACCCCGAGAAGGTGCGCGCCCTGTTCCGCCAATCCAACGCCCGCCGCCACGGCTTCGCGGCGTGGACGCTGCTGTTCTACGCCCTGTGGCACCGCGCCCATATTCTCGGCCTGCCGCCAACGGGGGACGTGTTCGAGGCGTTGAGCGTTTCCGCGGGCTTCCTCCCCCTCAAAGCCGATGCGTCGTCCCCGTGATGCGCAGGCGGTCGATTTTCTCCCAATCCCATTCAATTCCCAACCCCGGCGCGTCGGACGGTACCGCGCGACCCTCGTGCATGCTCATCGGCGCCGAGGTAAGGTCGTCAAGTTGCGGGATGTATTCCACCCAGCGCCCGTTCGGCACCGCGGCAGTCAACGCCACGTGCAGTTCCATCAGGAAATGCGGGCAGACCGGGATGTTGAACGCCTCTGCCATATGGGCAACCTTCAGCCACGGCGTGATGCCGCCGATCCGCGCGGCGTCGGGCTGTACGATCGAGCAGGCGCCGCGCTGGAGATATTCGCGGAAATGGCTGATCGAGTAGATGCTCTCGCCCACCGCGACCGGGATCGTCGTGGACTCGCAGAGCCTTATATGCCCGCCAAGGTCCTCCGCCGGCATCGGCTCCTCGAACCAGGCGATATCGGCCGCGGTGTAGAGCCGGGCGCGGCGGATCGCCTCGTCCACCGTGAAGGCCTGGTTGGCGTCGGTCATGATCTCGAAGCCGCGGCCGACCTCGTCGCGCACCGCCATTAGCCGGTCGATATCTTCGTGCGGGCGACGGCCGATCTTGATCTTGCAGCCGCCGAACCCGGCCGCGCGCGCACGCTGCGCATCGGCGATGAGCTCCTCCACCTCGAGATGCAGCCAGCCGCCCTCGGTGGTGTACATCGGCACGCTGACCTGCGCCCCACCGGCAGCCTTGTACAGCGGCAGGTTGGCGCGCCGGCAGCGCAGGTCCCACAGCGCGGTATCGACGGCGCAAAGCGCCAGGCTCGTGATGGCGCCAACCGCGGTGGCGTGGGTGCTGAACAGCAGATCCTTCCAGATCTGCTCCACCATCTCGGCGTCCCGCCCGAGCAGCCGCGGGGCCAGGCTGCGGGCCAGCAGCTCGACCACGGAGTGCCCGCCAGTGCCGATCGTGTAGGTATAGCCGGTGCCGATCGCCCCATCGCTGTCGGTGATACGGACCATCGGCGTCTCCTGCGAGACGAAGGACTGGATCGCATCGGTGCGCACCACCCTCGGCTTGAGGTCCACCATCAGGATTTCGACCCGATCGATACGCGCCATGTTGACCTGTCCTGTTATGCTGTCGTCGGCGCCGGCATCACGCCAGCCGGTAGATACGCAGCGCGTTGAGCCCCATGATCCGCGCCCGCGCTTCGGGGCCGGCACCGCGCAGCAAGTCATGGGTCGCTTCCATCCAACGGCCAAGCGGCGCGGATTGGGTGCAAACCGGCCAGTCGCTGCCCCACACCACACGGTCCGCCCCGAAACTGTCGAGCACGTGCATGGCGTAGGGCCGCAGATCGTCGACGGTCCAAGCGGCCGGGTCGGCGTAGGCGACAATGCCTGAAAGCTTGCACGCGACGTTGGGCAAGCTGGCGATGGCGCGCAGATTGGTCCGCCATGGGTCGAACGATTTGCCCTTCACATCGGGCACGCCGCAATGATCGAGGACGAATTGCACCTCCGGACAGGCCCGCGCCAGGGCCAGCGCGGTCGGGATCTGGCGTGGCAGCACGCAGAAATCGAACGTCAGGCCGGTGCCGGCCAGCCGGGCGATATTGGCGGCGAACAGGGCGGATTGGCCAAGCTCGTCCGGTTGAGTGTGCAGAATACGGCGCAGGCCCTTCACGCCGGGGGTGGCGGCCAGCCGTTCAAGCTGGGCGGCGAAACCCGGCAGTTCCGGCCGGCAGCCCGCGATTGTGCCACGAATGCCGCGGCCGAGCCCGGCGGTGAACGCCGCCTCGGCCTCGATATCGCCTTCGGCGACATCTACCTCCATGTGGAGAATGTCAGTAATCCCCGCCGCCCTTGCCTGCGGGAGGTATTCATCGATCCTGAAGTCGCGGTTGAGCAGCGGCACCGCTTCCAGCCACGGGTAGCGCAGCCGGTCCCGGTAGATCAGATGGCAATGGGTATCGACGATCCTCATCGGCGCCTCCTTGCGTCTGTCCGGCGCTACACCTCAAGCTCCAGCATCACCGGCACATGGTCGCTCCCCTGTGGCCAATCCCGTGCCGCGGTATGCACCGTCAGCCCCCGCAGACCCGCCCGCAGGTCGGGCGTCACCCAGATATGGTCAAGCCGGCGGCCGCGATTGGCGACCTTCCAGTCGCGATTGCGGTAGGACCACCATGTGTAGAGCTTCTCGTCGTCGGGCACGAAATGCCGCATGGCGTCGTAGAACCGCGTGTCGCGCCAGGCGGTGAGCCCCTCGGTCTCCGGCGGCGTGTGACTGACCACGTCGAGCAGTTGCTTGTGGCTCCACACGTCGTGCTCGAGCGGGGCGATGTTGAGGTCCCCCACCACGATCGCCCGCGTGAGGTCCTGCCGGCCGCGGAAATAATCGGTGGCCTCGGCGACGAAATCCAGCTTATGGCCGAATTTCGGGTTGGCCTCCCGGTCCGCCACATCCCCGCCGGCGGGAACGTAGAAGTCATGCAGTTCGATCGCCCCGCCCGGCGCGGCAACCCGCACGGCGAGATGCCGGCAATCCCCCTTGCCACACCAATCCGGCGTATCCCCCATCACCTCGAGCGGCAGGCGCGAAAAGATCGCCACCCCGTTGTAACCCTTCATCCCCCGATAGGCGACGTGCTCATAGCCAAGCTCCGCGGTGGCATTCGGCGGAAACAACTCGTCCGGCACCTTGGTTTCCTGCAGGCAGATCACGTCCGGCTTCAACTCCGCCGCCACCTGGCCGAGGAGCTTCAGGCGCAGGCGAAGGGAATTGATGTTCCACGTCGCCACCCGCAGCGTCTGGGCCATCGGCTCAGACAATCCGCGCGGTAACGGTGCCGACACCCTCGACGACCCCCTCAAGCAAATCCCCCTTCACCACCGCGGCCACCCCCTCGGGCGTGCCGGTGAAGATCAGATCGCCGGGCGCCAGCGCCACCAGCCTGGAGAGAAACGCAATCGTCTCCGCAACCGACCAGATCAGCTTCGAGAGATCCGAAACCTGCCGCACCGCGCCATTCACCTTCAACTCGATCTTGCCCCTGGTCGGGTCCGGAAACGCGCTCACCGGCACCATCACCCCGATCGGGGCGGACTGATCAAACCCCTTGCCCATGTCCCACGGCTTGCCCTCCTTCTTCGCCGCGTTCTGCAAATCCCGCCGCGTCATGTCGAGCCCGGCCGCATAGCCCCACACATGCGACAGCGCATCCGCCTCGGCGATATCCTTCCCCCCAGTGCCAATCGCCACCACCAGCTCCATCTCGTGATGCAGGTTCGACGTCATGCTCGGGTACGGCATATCCGCGTCTCCGGTCACCAGCGCATCGGCCGGCTTGCAGAAGAAGAACGGCAGCTCCCGGTCGGGGTCCGAGCCCATCTCCCGCGCATGCTCGGCATAATTGCGCCCGACACAAAACACCCGGCGCACCGGAAACGCCCCGCCACCGGCGACCGGAACGGAGCTCACGGGGGGAGGAGCAATGACGTAGCCGGACATGGGACGTTCCTTCTGGCGCGCGAGGGGCAACGCCGCGTTCATACAGGCGAGCCTCCCGGGCGCGCAACGTGCCGCGGCGCAATTCCCCCTGGCGCAACCAGCCGCGGAAATGCAAAACCACCATGAACCGGCATTTCACCCGCCACGCCGGAGGGGAGCACAGGATGAGCCAGGCCCAGCAGTCGAAATCCCTCTACGTCCAGGTGCTGGTGGCCATCGCCATCGGCATCGTGCTCGGCCATTTCTGGCCCACCATCGCGGTCGAAATGCAGCCCTTCGGCGACGGCTTCGTGAAGCTGGTCAAAATGATGATCGCGCCGATCATCTTCATCACCGTGGTCGTCGGCATCGGCAAGCTGACCGACACCAAGGAGATCGGGCGGATCGGCCTGAAGGCGATCATCTACTTCGAGATCCTCACCACCATCGCCATGCTCATCGGCCTCGTCGTCGGCCACCTCGTCGCCCCCGGCGCCGGGCTGAACATCGATCCCGCGACGCTCGATAAATCCCGCGTCGCCACCTACACCAACGCGCCGCATGTCGGGGTGGCGCAGTTCCTCCTGAACATCATCCCCGACACCATCGTCGGCGCCTTCGCCAAGGGCGATATCCTGCCGGTGCTGTTCTTCTCCCTGCTGTTCGGCATCGGCCTGGCCGGCATGGGCGAGCGCGGCCGCAACGTGGTGCACTTCCTCGACGAAGCCGGCGCCGCGCTGTTCCGGGTGATCGGCATCATCATGAAACTCGCGCCGCTCGGCGCCTTCGGGGCGATGAGCTTCACCATCGGCCGCTACGGCCTCGGCTCCCTGGTGCAGCTCGGCTACCTCATGGCCTGTTTCTACATCACCTGCGCGCTCTTCATCTTCGTCGGCATGAACATCGTCATGCGCATCACCGGCCTGCGGCTATGGCCCGTGCTGAAGTTCATCCGCGAGGAGTTCTTCATCGTGCTCGGCACCTCCTCCTCCGAGGCCGCGCTCCCCTCGCTGATGGGCAAGCTCGAACAACTCGGCTGCAACCGCCCCCTGGTCGGCCTCGTCGTCCCGCTCGGCTACGCCTTCAACCTCGACGGCACCTCCATCTACTTCACCATGGCAATCACCTTCATCGCCCAGGCCCTCAACATCCCACTCTCCTGGGGCGACTACGTGCTCATCCTCGCCGTCCTGCTGCTGACCTCCAAAGGCGCCGCCGCCATCACCGGCGGCGGCTTCATCACGCTGGCCGCCACACTCGCCACCCTGAACGGCAAAGTCCCGGTCACCGGCATCGTGCTGGTCCTGGCAATCGACCGCTTCATGAGCGAAGCCCGCGCCATCACCAACCTGTTCGGCAACACCGTCGCCACCATCTTCGTCGCCTGGTGGGAAGGCCAGCTCGACATGGACAAGGCGCGCAAGGCGCTGTCAGGGGCATAAGGCAATCAAGGAAGCGCTTCTTTTTTGAAAAAAAGAAGCAAAAAACTTTTATTCACTTACTGTGTACCGCTCCCAGCCATCTCGCCTACGTACGCCAACGGCATGGAACGGAACAGAAAGTTTTTTTGGTTCTTTTTGTTCACAAAAAGAACACGCCTCCTTCACCCCAACGCCGCCTCAATCCCCGCCGCGATACGGAACAACCGCGCGTCGCCCATCGTCTCCCCGCTCACCATCAGCCCCACCGGCGCCTCGCCGGGGCGATGGCACGGCAGGCTGATGGAGCAGCGGTCGAGGAAGTTCATCACCGTCGGGTTGCGCAATTGCAGCATATTGGCCCGCGTATAGGCCGCCTCCTCGGCGAGATCGGCGATGCGGGGCGGCAGCAGCGGGCAGGTCGGCGCCAGGATGGCGTCGTAGTCCTGCGTGGCCGCGTTGAAGCGGGCGATGATGTCGGCGCGCTTGCGCAGCAGGTCGACATAATCGGCCGCCAGCATGGTGCGGCCGAGCAGGATGCGCGAGGACACGCGGGGGTCGTAGCCGGCTTCGGCGCGGGCGAGCAGATCGCGGTGCCAGGCGTAGGACTCGGCCGCCGAGAAGCTACCCTTGGCGTTGGCCGGTGCGATTTCGTCGATCTCGGGCAAGCGCGTCGGGATGATCAGCGCCCCGGCGGCGGCGAGGCGGCGCAGCGCGCCATCGAAGGCGCTGGCCACCGCGCCGTCGAGCCCGTCGAGAAAGTAGTTTTGCGGCACCGCGAGGCGCAGGCCCTTGACGTCGGCCGGAACCAGATCGCTCACCGTCTCCCCGGCCAGCACCGCGTCGATCGCAGCACAGCACGCCACCGATTTGCCGAGCGGGCCGATCGAATCGAGGCTGGTGGAGAGCGGCAGCACGCCGGTGATCGGCACCCGCCGCGCGGTCGGCTTATAGCCGACAACGCCGCACATCGCCGCGGGGATGCGGCAGGAGCCGCCGGTATCGGTGCCAAGCCCGGCGATCGCCATGCCATCGGCCACCGCCACCGCGGTGCCGGAGGAGGAGCCGCCGGGAATGCGGCGATTGGCGCGGTCCCACGGGCTGGCGGGGGTGCCGTAATGCGGGTTGATGCCGAGGCCCGAAAAGGCGAACTCGGTCATGTTGGTGCGCCCGACGATGACGAACCCGGCATCGAGCATGCGCTGGATCAGCGGCGCGTTGGCGCGCGCCGGCGGCGCCTCGGCCAGCACCTTCGAGCCCGCCGGCGTCGGCTCGCCCGCGAGGTCGAACAAATCCTTCACCGCGACGGGAATCCCCGCGAAGGGCCCGGGCGCCCGCCCGGCCTGGCGCAGCATGTCCATCGCCGCCGCCTGGGCGCGCGCCTTATCGGCGTGCACCTTGGTAAAGGCGCGGGCGCCCTCGCCAGCGGGATCAGCGATGCGGCCGAGGCACTGCTCGACGAGATCGCGGGACGTGGTTTCGCCAGCCGCGAGCGCGGCGGCAGCCTGATGCAAAGTGGTCATGGCCAAACGGTGCACCGCCCGCCGCGCCGGCGCAAGCAGGGCCGGGGGCGTGGCGGGCGGGACACCATCGGCAGGCAAGAAATTTTACCAAGCATGGCAAATTTACCTTGCATGTCATAAAATTGTTAGTTATTGTCCCTTGTCGAACAACAGGAATGACCGAAACCGCATGCCCCAAGCGCCCACCCCTTCCCCCCACGCCGCGCACGGCCTCGCCGCCATCATTGGCACGATGCTCCGCGCGCTGCTGGCAGCTCTGCTCGGCGCCGCCTCGGCGCGCCGGCGCGCGCTCACGCGCCCGGGGGTCACGGTGGTGGTGCTGCACGCCGCGCTTGCCGCCGACATGCAGGCGGAGCCGGAGGTCGAATGGGTTGCCGTACCCGCCCCCTGGCGCGCCGGGCAACTCCTCCCGCAGGACAATCGCGCCCGCCGCGCGATCACGCCGCTGCGGGCCCTCGGCCCGGGCACGCTCGCCCGCGCCCCACCACCGCTGCACGCACCCTCAGCAGCGCCATAAACCGGCATTCCCTCGGGGCAATGCGCGGGGGCTTTCGCTCGCCCGCGGTCTGGAGGGGAAGCAAGCGCTTCTTTTTTGAAAAAAAGAAGCAAAAAACTT
>CAIWAJ010000105.1:0-2284 GCA_903910565.1 uncultured Rhodospirillales bacterium | reverse complement strand
GGCCAGGGGCTCTGCCCCTGGACCCCGCTGGGGGATGATCCCCCAGACCCCATCCGTTTAAGAGGACCCTGAAAGAGAGAGGTCCAGGGGCTCGGCCCCTGGCGGGGGGCGAGGGGCACCGCCCCCTCGCCTTCCCTTCCCGCCGTCAGGCCGCCGTCGGCACGGTCTCCGGCACCACGTCGAGGTGGCAGGCGGACATGCCGCCGGTGGCGACTTTGCGGAGCATGGGTTCTTCGGTGCGGCAGCGGTCGTGGACGAAGGGGCAGCGGGTGTGGAAGCGGCAGCCGGAGGGTGGGTTGATCGGGCTCGGCACGTCGCCGCGGAGGATGATGCGGCTGCGTTTCGCGGTGGGGTCCGGCACCGGCACGGCGGAGAGCAGCGCGCGGGTGTAAGGGTGGTGGGGGGTCGCGAAGAGGGTTCGCCGGTCGGCCACCTCGACGATCTTGCCGAGATACATCACCGCCACGCGATGGGTGAGATGTTCGACGATCGCGAGGTCATGGCTGATGAACAACAGGGCCAGGCCGAGTTCATCCTGCAGGTCCGACAGCAGGTTGATGATCTGCGCCTTCACCGAGACGTCGAGCGCGGAGACGGCTTCGTCGCAGATGATGAGGTCGGACCCGGGGGCGAGGGCGCGGGCGATGCCGATGCGTTGGCGCTGGCCGCCGGAGAATTCGTGGGGCCAGCGGCGCATGGCGTCGCGGGGGAGGCGCACCTTGTCCATCAGGGCGGCGACGCGGTCATCGATCTGCGAGGAGGAGAGCCCGCGTTCGAAGTTGACGATCGGCTCGGCGATGATGTCGCGCACGCGTTGGCGGGGGTTGAGGGAGGAGAACGGGTCCTGGAACACCACCTGCACGCGCCGGCGCATGGGGCGGAGCTTGCCTGGCGAGGCGTTGTCGATGCGTTCGCCGTCGAGGAACACCTCGCCGTCGGTCACCGGGAAGAGGCGGAGGATCGCCTTCCCTACGGTGGACTTGCCACAGCCGGATTCACCCACCAGCGAAAGGGTCTCGCCCTTGTTGATCGAGAAGCTGACGCCGTCGACAGCGTAAACATAGCCGCGATTGCCGCCGAACAGCCCACCCTTGAGTGGGAAGTGCTTCTTGAGTGCGTTGACCTCGAGAAGGGGTTTGCTCATCGCGTTCATGCCGCCATGCTCCGTTCGGCGTGATGGCACGCGACCAGGTGGCCGGGCCGCTTGGCCTCCACCGCCGGGGTTACCTGGCGGCACACATCGGTGACGCTGCCGCAGCGGCCGGCGAAGGCGCAGCCGACGATTTTCTGCTTCAGGCTTGGCACCAGGCCGCCGATCTCGGTGAGCTTGGAGCGGCCGGTCTCATGCAGCGAGGAGCCGAGCTTCGGCACCGCGCCGAGCAGGCCGCGGGTATAGGGGTGCTGCGGGTTGCCGAAGATCTCGATCGCCGTGCCCTCCTCGACCTTGCGGCCGGCATACATCACCACCACCCGGTCCGCCATTTCGGCGACCACGCCGAGATCGTGGGTGATCAGCATGATGGCGGCGCCGACGCGGGTTTTGAGGTCGCGCATCAGGTCTAGAATCTGCGCCTGGATGGTCACGTCGAGCGCCGTGGTGGGCTCGTCAGCGATCAGGAGCTGCGGGTTGCAGGCCAGCGCCATGGCGATCATCACGCGCTGACGCATGCCGCCGGAGAGCTGATGCGGATACTCCCGCACGCGGCGTGCCGCCTCGGGGATGCCAACGAGGTTCAGCATCTCGATGGACCGCTTCTCGGCATCCTGTGCCGAGAGCCCTTCGTGGAGCCGCAGCGTCTCGCCGATCTGGCGGCCCACGGTGAGCACCGGGTTCAGCGAGGTCATCGGCTCCTGGAAGATCATCGAGATGTCTTTGCCGCGGATTTTCCGCATCTCGACATCCGGCAGATCGAGCAGGTTCTTGCCCTGGAAGGTGATGCGCCCGGCGATCTTGCCCGGGGGTTCCTGGATCAGCCGGAGGATGGACATCGAGGTGACGGACTTGCCGCAGCCCGATTCGCCCACGATCGCCACCGTCTCGCCGGCGTTGATGTGGAAGGAGAGCCCCTCCACCGCACGCACCACACCATCGACGGTGCCAAAATGGGTTTGCAGGTTTTCGACTTCGAGGAGTGCCATTTCGTCAGATCCTCTTGGCCAGCCGCGGGTCAAGCGCGTCGCGCAGCCCATCGCCCAGCAGGTTCACCGCCAGCACCGTCACCGACAGGAAGGCCGCCGGGAAGAACACGATGTAGGGCTTCACCTGCCACAGCGCGCGGCCCTC
>CAIWAJ010000104.1:0-1785 GCA_903910565.1 uncultured Rhodospirillales bacterium | reverse complement strand
GCCATCGGCGCCGGCACCACCTATCCGGACTACAAGCCCGCCCCCTTCATCGTCGGCAGCACGATCGAGGGCGTCGATATGGTGACCGTGGTGTCCGAGGGGGTGTTCTCCTATTGCGGACTCAAGGTGAAGATCGACACGGACCGCCATCTCGGGCCGGAGACCGCGCCAGTGCGGGCCAGAGGCGAGCAGATCGGGCATGTGACCACCGCGGAATACGGCAGCCAGATGCTGAGCCTCGGCGGCGTGCATCACCTCACCGGCGGCTCCAAGAAAGAGGGCGTCGTCACCTGCGAAACCATGCTGGCGCTGGCCAATGGCGCGGCGGTGGAACTCACCATCGATGGCGGCGCCAGTGTGGTGGTGCAGCCCGGCGCGGCGCCGATCGTGGATGGCACGCCGGAGCATCGCATGCGCGTGGGCTGCGGCTCGGCCACCATCGGGATTTTCGCCGGCCAGTGGGTGGGGCATGCCGACGAGGTGATCGTGGTGGATGACCACATCACCGGCGTGCTGAGCGAACACCAGGCCGGCCGCTTCCTCGGCATGCGGCCATCGGGCATAAGGGTGCGCGGGCGGCGATCGACGCCGGGGCGGTATTTTCAGGTGGCGAATCCGGGGCTCGGCTGGGGCGGCACGGATATCGAGGAGCCGCTCTCCATCATCGAACGGATCGACCCCAAATCCGCCTGGCCGGGGTTGCGGCTGCTGATGGTTAGCACCACCGGCGAGCATTCCGGCTGGTTCGTCCTGGATGAGGCGTTGCGGCCGCAGCCAGCCGAGATGCCGCCCGCCATCGTCGCCGCTATCGCCCGCATCGCCGAGAATTGCGAGCCGGCCTTGTGCAGCGTGCTGTTCATGGCCGGCGCGGGGGGGAGCCTGCGCGCGGGGGTGACGGAGAACCCGGTGCTGCTCACCCGCTCCATCCAGCGCCGCCTCGCCAAGGTGACCAGCGGTGGGGCGCCGGTCTATGTGTGGCCCGGCGGTGGGATCACCTACATGGCGGATGTGACGGCAATGCCGGCCAATTCCTTCGGCTCGGTGCCGACGCCGGCCTTGGTGGCGCCGATTGAGTTCACGTTGCCGCGGGCGGATTACCTGGCGCTTGGGGGGTTCGGGGAGCGGATTCGCGGGGTGGATGAGGTGCTGGCGGAGACGCAGGCCCGCAGCGTGCTGCTGCCGGCAGGGGTGGTGTTTCCGGTGCCGTGAGTGCCGTTGCAGCCCTTCTTCCCGACGGCCGGCTGCATCTCCATCACGGTCCAATCGACTGCCTCTGCCGCGCCTGGGGTGCGCCGGAGGAGGTGGAGCGGGCGTATCTGGCGGCGGCGGAGGCGTTTGCCGGGGTGCTGCCGGGGTTGGTCGTGGAGTTGCCGCTGTTGCGCACCGCACTGCCGTCGCCGGTGCCGCAGGGCGCGATTGGTCGGGCCATGCACGCGGCGGTCACTCCTTTCGCGGCGGGGTTCATCACGCCGATGGCGGCGGTGGCTGGAGCGGTGGCCGATCACGTGCTGGCGGCGATGGCGACGCGAAGGCTGGAGCGGGCCTACGTCAATAATGGCGGCGATATCGCCTTTCATCTGGCGCCCGGCACAACGTTGCAGGCCGGGCTAGTGACCAATCTGGCCGCTCCGGCGCTCGATGGCGTCGCGACGCTGTATGCCCATCACCCCTGGCGCGGGTTGGCGACGTCCGGTCGGGCCTGCAAAGGGCAGGGGGGGCGGAGCTTCTCTTTTGGGATCGCTGATGCCGTCACCGTGCTGGCGGAAGATGCGGCGCGGGCGGATG
>CAIWAJ010000103.1:0-1666 GCA_903910565.1 uncultured Rhodospirillales bacterium | reverse complement strand
GGCGCGGGCAGCGCGCAAGTGGAGAACGATAGCCTGGTGGTGGCGACCAACCCGGCGGTGCCGCTGGTGCTGGAGGCCGGGGGGGGGTTCTTGAACCGCGGCACGCTGGCCACCGGCGTGGCGGGCGGGGTGATGGTGCTGGAAGGCACGATCGACAATTCGGGCAACCTCCAGAGCCTGGGCAATGGCGGCACGTTCGTGCTGGGCGGGCTCGACCATGCCGGCAACCCGCTGGCCGGCGACCTGGTCGGCGCGCAGATCTTCACCGACGTGCGGCTGACGACGTCGCCGGCGGGCAGCACGCTGGATTCCGGCGGCGACGTGATGACCAACTTCGGCACCATCGTTGCGCTGACCGGCCAGACGCTGACGCTCTCGGGGGCGATCCTCAATTCTGAGGTATTCTCGACGATCGATCATATGATTCACCCCGCCGGGATGATCGAGGTGCAGGACGGCGGCACGTTGCGGCTGGGCGGCAGCGGCGCGCTGGTGGAGACCTACGGAGGGCAGGTTCTGCTGGATGGGCCGAACGCCACGATCGACGGCGTGGCGGGGCAGACGCTGTCGAGCGACAACAACACCATCTCCGGCAGCGGGCATATCGGCAGCGGTGCCATCGCGTTCAGCAACGTGGACACCTATAGCGTGGTGAACGCGACGGGTACGCTGACGCTGAACACCGGTTCCAATGCGGTCAACAATGCCGGCACACTGCAGGCGACCGGCGGCGGGCTGTTGGCGATCGCCGGTAACGTGGTCAACGCGCAGGTCGTCACGTCGTTCATCGGCAGCACGGTAGTGATCGGCGGCAACGTCACCGGGACCGGGACGCTGTCGACCACCGGCGGCACGCTGGAGGTGGACGGCACGCTGGGCGCCGGACAGACGGTGGCATTCTCGGGCTTCCTGGGCGAGTCGCTGGTGCTTGGCATGCCGGGCGCGATGGCGGGGACGATCACGAATTTCAATTTCCAGGAAACCATCGACCTGAAGGGGGTGGTTGCGACCTCCGAGACCTTCTCTGGCGGTGTGCTGCACGTGATGAACGGCGCAAACCAGGTTGCGGGTCTGGCGATGACGGGCAGCCATGTCACCGCGGCCTTTGCCTTGCTCCCGGACGGCAATGGCGGGACGGACATCGTGTACCGGACTCCCTGCTACGTCGCCGGGTCGCGGATTCTGACGACGCGGGGGGAGGTGGCGGTCGAGGATCTGCGGGCGGGGGATGTCGCGGTGACGGTGGGGCCGGCGCCGGGGCTGGCGGAGGTGCGTTGGGTTGGCCACAGCGAGGTGGAGCCGGGGCGGCACCGCGATGGCGCGAGCGTGGCGCCGGTGCGGGTGGTGGCGGGGGCGTTCGCGGCGGGGGTGCCGCATCGCGATCTGCTGCTGTCGCCGGATCATGCGGTGTTTGTCGATGGCGTGCTGATGCAGGTGCAGTCGCTGGTGAACGGCGTCAGCATCCGGCGGGAGGCGGCTGCGGGGCGGGTGCGGTATTTCCATGGCGAGCGGGAGCGCCACGCGAGCCTGCTGGCGGCGGGGCTGCCGGCGGAGAGCTACCTCGTCACCGGCAATCGTGCGGCCTTCGCCAACGCGGGGGTGGTGCAGGAGCTGCACCCGGAATTCTCGGCGCGGATCTGGGACGCGCGGGCCTGTGCGGCGCTGC
>CAIWAJ010000102.1:0-1580 GCA_903910565.1 uncultured Rhodospirillales bacterium | reverse complement strand
TTGTTCTCGATGCGGCCGTACATGTGCACGCCGCAGCCGGTGCAGGCGTAGCGCTGGATGGTGGCCTTCTCGTCGACGATCTTCAGCTTGTCGCCGTTCTCGGTGACCGTGACGGTGTCGCGCGGCACGACGGCCACGACGGAGAACTTGGCGCCCTCGGGCTTCCAGCACTTGGTGCAGCCGCAGGCGTGATTGTGGGCCACCTGGCTGGCGACCTTCACCTTCACCGGCTTGTCCGCGCACTTGCAGACCAGCGTACCGCCCGTGAAGCTGGAGGAGCCCTGCTTCACGCCATTATCGACAGACGGGTGGATCGTCTCAGCCATTGATTTTCTCCCGGGAGGACCGGCGCCCGGACACAGGGGCCGATGTTTTTCGTGTTTCCTCGGGCGAAGGGAGAGCAAGTCCCGGCGTCGGGGTCAAGGCCGAAGTTGCGCCCACAAAGCCAAGCTGCGCCGGGGATTAGGCGCAGTTCATCCGCGACCGGAAGATGGTTCCGATAGTTGGGGCCGAGCCATGGCGCTCAACTCGCCGGCAAGCGGTGGCGCAAGCAAAAAACCGGCTTAGCTGCCGCGCTTGCGTCCGTAGAGCGCCATCAGCTCGGCGCGCTGGGTCGAGCGGCGGGCCTGATCGACGTCTTCGCGCTTCTTACGCTCAGCCTCGAGGCGCTGCTGCTCTTCGTCGACGAGGGCCTGCTTCTTGGCCTCGCGCTCGGCGAGGCGCTCGGCGCGCACGCGTTCGAGTTCGGCCTCGCGCTCGGCGTGACGGTTGTCGAAATCGGGATCGGTGACGGCGGGCTTAGGCTGAAACTTGGCCAGCATGGCCTTCTTGGCTTCGGCGGCGGCCTTCAGCCGGTCGGAGTAACCGGGAACGGGATTCTTCAAGGGTATGTGATCTTCACGTGGTTGGGGGAACGGAGCCCGCCCGTGGCAAGGCAGGCAGCGAACGGCGCTCGTCTAACGCGCGAAACGGGTTCAGGTAAACCTTAGCACCGTGAATTTCGCATAAAAATTTTGAGTGTGGCGCCTCCACCCTCCCTCGACGGAGGGTGGAATCGCCACGGGCGACCCTAAAGGCCTCTGGCTTTAAGAAGAGTATCCAGACGCGGATAGACCCGGCGGGCGTTGCCCTCGAACACCAGGGCCTTGTCCTCCGCCGAGATCGACAGGTTGTCGATGTAGCGCTTGGTGTCGTCGAAATACTGCCCGGTCTCCGGATCGATGCCGCGCACCGCCCCGATCATTTCCGAACCGAACAGGATGTTCTTCACGTCGATGACCCTGAACAGCAGGTCGATGCCCGGCTGGTGATAGACGCAGGTGTCGAAGTAGACGTTCTTCATCACATGGTCGCGCAGCGGCGGCTTTTTCATCATGTCCGCCAGCCCGCGATAGCGGCCCCAATGGTAGGGCACGGCCCCGCCGCCAAGCGGGATGATGAAGCGCAGGTCGGGGAAGTCCCGGAACAGGTCCGCCTCAAGAAACTGCATGAAGGCGGTGGTGTCGGCGTTGCTGTAGTGGGCGCCGGTGGCGTGGAAGTTGGGACTGCAGCTGCCCGAGACGAGGACCAGGGCCGGCACG
>CAIWAJ010000101.1:0-4031 GCA_903910565.1 uncultured Rhodospirillales bacterium | reverse complement strand
GCCAGCGCGTAGCCGAGGATCAGCGCGAAGGGCACGAAGCTGTAGAGCAGCAGCGGAATTGCCTCGCCGGCGCCGGCGCGCAACGTGGTCAGCAGCGCGGGGGCGAGCGGCGTGCCGTGGATGATGTCGAACAGTCGCTCGAACCCGATGCCGCTGGCGAGCGAGAGAAGCCGGTAGGACATAAGGTAGAGCCCCCACATCGCGATGCTCTGGCCGAGGATGCGCGCCCAGTTCGCTCCGCTCTCCAGCAGCACCTCGCGGATCGACCAGGCGGTATCCAGCACCACCACGCGAATGCGGGCGTTGAACGGCAATGCGGCGAACCAGACGAGGCGGCGCAGCCGGGGCGAGGCATCGAGCAGTACGGCGGCAGCCAGCACGCCGAGCGCGACGGCGGCCATGGCGATTGCCCATATGAGCGCGGCGCCGCCGCTCAGCACGCCGGCGGCGGAGAGCCCGGCGAGGATGGCCGCCACCGCCACCACGTCGAACGCGCGCTCCACCACGATGCTCGCCAGCACATAGGCGGGGTCGGCCCGGGTACGGGCGGCGTAGTGCAGCACGCGAGCGATCTCGCCGAGGCGTAGCGGCAGGAAAGTGTTGAGCACGTAGGCGAGCGACAAAGCGAGGAACCCGGCCCCCGGCTCCGGCCGGCCGATCTGCCGCAGCAACAGCATCCAGCGCGCCACGCGCACGAGGTGGCCGACCAGCAGCATGGCCAAAGCGGTGGCGAATAGCAGCGCCGTCAGGGCGTCCATAGCGTGCCCGTGTGCCCTTCAGCGGCGGCGAATTCCTCGGGGGTGCCGAAGGAGAGATGCGCATCCAGCATCACCCCGCGCACCGTCTCCCCGGCCGCGACCATGGTGTTGTAGACGCCGCTGATGAACCACTCGTCGTAGGGGCAGGTGCGCGCGTATTCCTCGGCATGGCGCAGGAAGGTCGCGGCATGGCGAAACCCGTAGAGCCCGGCGATCGCCATGTCGCTGATGGCCCGCTTCTCCGCGGTCTCCACCAGGTGGCCGGCGTCGTCATAGCGGGCGAAGGAGTAGCGCGGGTCGCGCGCGCGAAAGTGGCACAACACGCCCGATGCGTCGGCCATGCCCGGCAGGGCCGCGGCCAGAGCATCGGCGCGGAAGGCCTGGTCGCAGTCATTCACCAGCAGGAACCCGTCATCGAGCCCGCCGCAACCGGCCATCGCGGTGGCGAGCGCGCCGGAGGTGACGTCGGGCAGCGCGACAAGTTCGGCTTCGGGGAAGCGGTCCAGGATCACCCGGTCGATCGCGTGTTCGGCGATGTGTTCCTGCAACACGACGAAGACGAGGCGGCGCACATCGAAGCTGCGGCGCACCGACTCCGTCGCCCACCAGAAGAACGGCTGGCCATCCAGCGTCAGCAGCGGCTTGGGCAGGCCAAACCCGGCGCGGCCGAAACGGCTGCCCCGCCCGGCCATCGGCATCACCAGATTGACCGGTGGACGCGCCGTCATGGCGCCCCGCCGGCGACGATGTCGCTGCGATAGTCACCATCCGCGCGGCCGAGATTGCGGGTGAGCAGAGCGCGCCGGTTGATCACGTAGCCCAGCATGATCCGCGCGAGCCGCACCCCCATGCGGGCGAGGCGGGCATTGGAGACCTGATCATCCTCCCGCCAGGTCAGCGGGAAGAAGCGCAGGCGGTGGCCGGCGTTGATGGAGTGCAGCAGCAGCATCTGGTTGAAGCTCAGCGTGTCGATGAACGGCAGATAGGCCCGATCGGCGAAGGCGGCGACCCGGTAAAGGTTGAGCCCGGCGCCGAGATCATGCACCCGGGTGAGGGTGATCGCGGTGAGCGCCCAGTTGGCGAGATGGTTCAGCGCGGTGCGCAGCCGGGAATAGCCGGGCAGGCGCGATCCCCGCATGAACCGGCCGCCGAGCAGCGCGTCACAGGTGAGATGGGCGCCGGCATCGAGCAGCGGCAGCAGATCGGCGATGCTGCCCTGGTCATCACCGTGCAGCACCACGAGAAGGGTGAAGCCCTGGGCGATCGCATCATCAAACGCCACCTAGTGCGAACCGCCGAGCCCGTGATTCTCGACGTTGCGCAGCAGCAGCCAGCGATCCGCCGGCAAGGTGGCGAGGGCATCGCGGGCGCGGCGAAGCGTGTCGTCGGTGCTGCGGTTGTCGATGACAACGAGGCGGCTGACATGGCGCATCACCGCGGGGGTGAACTGGGCGATCACCCGCCCAATTTGCGGCGCGCAATTATAGACCGGAATGAACACCATGATCCGCGTTTGGGCATCCGGCGCGGTATCATGGGCCGGCGGCGTCGTTGCCTTCATTCCGCCCCTCTGCCAGAAACTGCTTGTGGTATCTGATTTCCCGGAGAGTCCTGTCAAATGACGGAGCGCGCGACGGCGGCCGCCCCCTTCTCCGCAGTTGCGGCTGCCGCGTTGCCGTTTGCCGCGCTGGCCGGCCTCGGCTGGCTGCAACTCTGTCGGGGCAGCGTGTTCTATGACCGCTGGGTGCAGGACATGTTCATCCCGCTGGAGGCGGTGCGGCATCTGCTACGCGGAGATCGCCCGCATGTCGATTTCCAGTCGCCGCTTGGCCTGTTCTACTTGCTGCCGTTCCGCGCGGCGGCCGCGCTGGCCCCGGTCTCGGCCCGGACGATCGTCTACGCCAACTTGATCGCTGGGGCGGTGGCCGCTTTGCTCGCCTGGGCGGTGGCCTGGGGGCGGCTGGGGCGATGGGGCGGGGCGCTGCTGGCGACCTATGCCGCCTTCGTCGCCGCCTCGCCGCGCCAGCCCGGGGATTTGTGGGACGGCATCACCTACAACGCCGCCTATAACCGCTTCGGCTGGGCGCTGATCGGGCTGCTCGCGGTGGCCGCCATGCTGCCGCGCCGGGTGGGGCGGGGCGATGGCGTGCTGGCCGGGCTGCTACTGTGCCTGCTGTTCCACCTCAAGATCACCTATTTCCTCGCAGGCGTCGGGGTGACGGGCCTCGCCTGGCTCGCGGTGCGGCGGGGTGCGCGGCTGTCTTTCGCGCTGGGCGGTCTGCTCGGCTTCGCGCTGCCGATGGTGGCGATCGAGGCGGTGACCGGCAGCCTGCTGCCCTATCTCGCCGATCTCCGCGCCGCCGCCACCGCGCAGGCGGACCCGGCGCGGTTCTGGCAGTTCCTCGCGGTGGCGCAATCGGCCATGCCCGGGTTTTCGGTGGTGGTGGTGATTGCCATGCTGGCCGAGGGCGAGCGCCGCGTTACCGCCGGGCTGGTGCGGCGGCTCTCGATGCCGGTCGCGCTGATCGCCTGCGGCGTCGCCATTGGCACCCAGAACTACTTCGCCGCCGAAAACCCGCTGCTGCCGCTCGCCGGGTTGCTTTGTTTTGCCTCCGGCCCGGGCTGGGCGGGAGTGCCGCAATGGCGTCGGCTCGCCGCGTTGTCCGCCGTCGGACTGCTGTTCCTGCGACCGCTGGCGCTCGACACGGCCGCCGCCGCACGCACGGCGCTGCGCACGTCCCATGCCGGGCCGGAAGTCGCATGGCTCGCCGCGACGCCGCTCGCCGATCTGCGCATCGCGTCCAGTGACGTGAGGCTACAATTGGCGCCGGCCGATGCGCTGCCGGGAGTTGCGAACGACGCCGAGTACTTCCTGGTGCTCGGTGACGGCGCCGATCTGCTGCGCCGCCATGCCGCGCCGGGGCAGACCGTGCTGCCGCTGGCCTGGAGCAATCCCTTCCCGCTGCTGCTCGGCACACGGCCGCCGCCGCATGAGCTGCTATGGTGGGATGCCGGCCGCACGTTCTCGGCCACGACCCGCCCCAACCCGGCGCTGCTGCTCGCCGGCGTTGACCATGTGCTGGTGCCGAAGACGTATTACGACCTGCCGACCAGCGCTGCGATGATCGAGATCTACGCCGACGCCATTAAATCCGACTTCGCCCTTCGCGCGGGGAGCCGCTACTGGAGCCTGTGGAGCCGCAAGTAGTCAGCGCCCGATCAGCACCAGCACAACGCCGCCGACCACCAGCAACAGCCCAGCCACGTCGCCCG
>CAIWAJ010000100.1:0-3487 GCA_903910565.1 uncultured Rhodospirillales bacterium | reverse complement strand
GACCGAAGGCGGTGTGGTAGATTTCTTCATGGCGTTGCTCCCTTCGAGGATTCGACACCCCGAGCCTACCGGCTCAAGGCGAGCAACGCCGCTCTCCCTTTTTCAACATTCTCCGGGACATCCCCCGTGGTTCACGCCCCAGGTGCGGGTTTCAATGACCGGCTGGGTGTCGCCGTAGTTGCGCTTGCGGATGAAGATGCTGGGCAGGTACTTCGCCGCGTCTTCCGTGTCGATGATGTTGATAGTCTCATCAATCGTTTGCTTGTCGACGCTCGCGGCGGTCTGTGGCAGCGCGAATTTCCCCACCTGATCGGAGACTGTGGCCTTCGGCTGCACATCGTCGGCATTGCCGGCGGGCTGGCCGGAGACATTCACCTGCGGCAGCGTGACATTGCTGCCAGCCTGCTGGGCGTTTGCGGCAGCAATGCCAGCGAGAAAGACCAGCGCGGAGCTGGCCAAGAGTTTGGTTCGGAACATACAACAGCCTTTCGTTACGCCACATTCAGGTGGCGGGTGGTAAAACGGAATCGTCAGTGGGAAGATGTGCCCGGCGTGACCTTCACGAACGGCGCCGGCGACGGAACGCTGTTCCAGGCCTTGCCTTCCTCGGGGATCTGAATCCAACGATTGGCGCCTTTTTCGCACTCCTGCACGACCGGGAAATAGAGCGTCTTTCCGGCCAGATCGGGCAGTTTAAAGCGCAGGCCGAACGTGTCGTAGAGCGCGTTGGGCAGCGGCCCGCCGCGCCATTCGACCTCGTCTGGCACCTCGGTGATAACCTGGCCGTGCTCACCCTTGAGCGGCTGGTCGAGCTTGCGTGTCTTGATTGTCACCACCCAGCCGGCCTTGAACTGCGGCTTCACGCCGGTGATCTCGGCGGGAATTTTCACCCGCACCGCCAGTGTCGACGAGCCCTCGCAGCCATGCGGCACGCCGAGGAAGGTTTCGAAATACCCATTGGCCGGGCCATTGTTCGGCTGCGCGGTGACATGCGCCTGGGCGGAGGTTGCAAGTGCAACCAGGGCGGCGACGGCAAAAAGCGTGTGTTTACGCATCATTTTTTCCTTGGTTTGTGTTGCGTATTGCGGACATGGGCGCGTCATGGCGCCTCTCCGTGGAGCTGGATGACGCCGTGCAACGTCGTCTCGGTGAACTCGGTCAGCAGCACCGATGCCTCGACCTGCCATTCCCCGCCGATCGGCAGAACCACATCCTGTGCGGGTAGCGCGCCATCGGTGGCGGTGAACTCGCGCGTGATCGGCTCGACACCCTGTGCCGGGCGAGACAGGCGCAGTGTCACGCCCAGCGGCAGGAATTCGTTGCCTTTGGCATCCCACGCTGAGACCTCGGCGGCGTAGATGTCGTCGCCATTGGGGGTCAGGCTGAGCATCAGCATGACCGCCTGATTGGACAGATGGGCCATCACCGTCTGTCGCGTGCTGTGCGTGTGCTGGCGTGCGTATTCCGCCTCGGCGGCGAGGCTGCGCGGCGGCACCTGGGCGCCGAGCAGCGCCGTCAGCACGAAAGCCCCGGCGATCAGCGCGATCTGCGCCGATATGGCGCGCCGCAGGGCGGTTACCGCCTCCTGCTCGGCGCCTTCCAAGCGCGGCAGCAGGCGCGTGCGGTTGCGAACGGCAAGCAGCACGGCGCCGGCCACCAGCACGAGCTTTGCCAACAGAATCACTCCGTACCGGCTGAAGATCAGGAAGCTGATGCTGCCCGCCTGCACCAGCGTCATCGCCAGACCGGAGGCGACGAGGCCCGCCACCAGCCCAATCCCGCTGCGCGAAAACCGGCGCAGGATTCTGGCCGCCGCGTCTGTCGGCGTATCGGCGAGGACCTGACGCAGCCCCCGATCCAGGCCGCAGCACAGAGGAGATGAAGCAGCAGCGCCGGCCGGCTCAGCCAGACCGGCGGGGCGGAGACGACATGGCCGGACAGAAGATGGGAAGCAGCCACCGCCACACCGCCCACGACCGCCAGCCAACGCCACGACCGGTTCAGCCCAAGCGCCAGCAGGCCCAGGCTGATCAAGCCGGCAATAACCGTCGCCAGCCACGCCGATTGCACACCAACCCGCCAGACCGCCGCATCGAACAGCGCGACACTTGGCGTGGCGATGGCAAGTCCACCTTCGACTCCAATCGAAATCGCGAGCAGAACAGCGGCGACGCCGGCGGCCCTCGTGGCCAAGCGTCGCTGTGCCGGCCGGGTCGGCCAGAATGTCAGCCCGGCGAGGGTGAGCGTGACCGCGAGCAGCACGCCGCGCAGCAGCACCGAGGCGGACGTCCAGGCGAGCGGCGCGTCGGAATTGGCTTGCTGGATGGGGGCCGCAGCGGCCACCTCGCCCACGCTGAACACGTAACTGCCGCCGATCGGGTGCGAGTCGGCGGAGATCACGCGGTAGCTCACGATATAATGCCCCGCCTCCAGCGCCGGCAGCGCGAGCCGCAGCGTGTCGTCCTCGGCCACCGCGCCATCCGGTCCGGCGCGCAGATGCCCGGCAGCATCGATCAGGCGAAGTGAGACTGGCGTGACCGCTTCGTCAAAGCGCAGCTCAAGCCGCGCCGGCGCCACCGAAAGCTGCGCCCCCTCGGCCGGCTGCCGGTCAAGCAGCACGGCATGCGCTTGGGCCTGCCCCGCGCAGAGGGCGAGCAGGAGCGCGCAGAAACTCCCAAGCACCCAACCGAGCGGTCGGACGCGGGGATTTGGGCGCGTGGCGCGCGGCGGCGTGCTCAAAGCGAACGACATCATGCATGATCCCTGACCACGCGCCAGCAAGGCGCGGATCAGCCCAAGGAAACGGCGGGTATTAGGGGATCAGATGGCGGGCGGAGCGCGCGGTTGGCTGACGACCCGTCGCTGGAGGTCCGGGAGCGTGGCCGCGGGCGCGGAAACCTCCCCACGGAACGGTCGAAGGGTCGGCGCGGGGAACGTCGGCGGGGCCGACACGCTGGCGGCCGCGTGCAGCATCGGCAAGCAGAACTGGCAGATCACCCCATCATGCGCCGGTTTCTCCGGCTTGAGGCGGTGGCCCTGCGAGTCGACCCAGACCATGCCGTCCGGTGTGCAGATTTCGATCAGGCCCGCAACATCGGCGGCCTTGGCGCTGTGCACCGGCAGCAGGGCGGCGGCGAAAAGGTTGAAGGCCAGCAGCAGCGTGCCGAGCCAAGCGAACGTGCCAGACCGCGCGCGGAGCACGGTCATGATTTGGCGCATCGCTGGAAGTTGCTGCTGCAAAAACACCTCATCGGATCGTGGATCATTGTTACGACCACCTCCCTGTTTGCCGCATTGCCGTGCAACAGACAAGGGGCAGGCAAACCTTGGTGTCTTATCCGAAGACTTTGCCGTGATGGCCTGTATCCAGGCGGGTCAGATCGATAAATGACCCAACCAACCCCGGCCCGATAACCTTGAAATCTGAAGTTCCCCCATCCACGCCGACCCACGTCAAATAACTTCCTTCTCGGAAGATAATTTGAGT
>CAIWAJ010000099.1:0-3278 GCA_903910565.1 uncultured Rhodospirillales bacterium | reverse complement strand
TGGTTGAGGAACGGCAAGGCTCGGCGGTCATCCAACTCGATCACGGCAACAAACGGGTCTTCGTGCCGCTCAGTCACGAACACGTTCGCTTGGGCTATGCCGTGACCACCCACAAGTCGCAAGGGGCCACGGTGAACCGGGCGTTCGTTCTCTTTTCGGATGTCATGCAGTCCCGCGAATCGACCTACGTCCAAGTCAGCCGCGCAAGGGAGTTCACCAAGTTGTTCCTGACTCAGGACCAGGCGGGCGACAGCGAGTTACGTGATGCGGTCAGGGCGATGGAGCGATCACAGGCCAAGCTGAACGCCACCGAACTGACCGACCACGATTTGTCCTCAATAACCGAACTCCGTCCAAGGCACCGGCTGAATCCTGGGCTCTCACTGGCGGCGTGAGTCGGTGGATTGTTGCGCCTCAATCCGTCGCACCGACTCTTCGACGAACGCCATGAACTCGGGTTGATGTGTCGCCCGGACCAGCGCCCAAACCGCCCGAGGGACCGGCAAGCGGAAGAAATACCCGGCGTCCGTGGCCAGCACGCTCAAAGGGATCAGGCTGCCCTTCTGCGCGACCAGCCATCCGGTGTGGAAATGGACAAAAGCCAGTTCCAAGAAAAGGCGTTCTTCGGTCGTCACGGGCCGAGTTTCCAGGCTGCGATCCGCGTCTAGCAAATGCGCCAGGCGGGGCCGTTGATGCAGTTGTCCCCAAAGGCGGCGGTGTTGGGTGTTGAGGGTCAGATACTCACTGACCCGCTTCGCTTCGACGTCGCGTCGAAGGGATTCGGCGGTGAACATCAGGCTCCCGCAGATGCCCAACGTCTGGAATAGCGAAACCCAATTGTCCGAGAGCCAAGCGACCAAGGAGCCCATCCGCCCATCTTACCACGGCTGAGTGGCAATCCGAAACCCCACGGGCGCTCAGGCCGCCTCGGGGATGTCGGCGCGAACCCGGACCAGCAAGGCGCGAGGAATGCGAACCATCTTTTCGCCCGGACCGCAGCCCGCGCCAACGGCGTCCAGGAGATCGGCGTGCTGGGTGATGTCGGCTCCGATGACGGCAAAGTCGCCGTCCGCGAGTTCGAGGACATCGGGACAGGAGCGCCCCCCGGAGCATGGCAGGGGGCTGGAGGCGGCGTTGACACCAAGGCGACGAATGAACATGCGCAACAAATGACAAGAGTCATCTAGGCAGTCAACAAAAATGACAGTAGTCATCTAGTGTGCCGAATTTTGATCACCTGGACGGTCTGAGCGCCGCAGTCATCCGTCTGCTCCGAGAAGAGCGTGAAAGGCAAAGCGTCTCGGGTAAGGAACTGGCCAGACGCTGCGGCTTGAACCAATCGACCATTAGTTTGACTGACCGCGGATTGCGCAAGCCGACGCTGGAAACGCTGCTGCGAATGGCGGACGTGCTGAAGGTGAGGCTGGGGGATATTCTGCTACGGGCGGAAGCGGAGGGTGGAGCGAAAGCGGAATCGAAGGTTCCAAAAAAGACGACACGGAAGAAGGGGTAACCGAGGAGCCCGCTAGGCGATACGGCAGTGCCGGTTGTCCCGGAGATGCCGAATCGCGCGCGGGCAGGACTATTCTGTCCGGCGTGTCATCGCGCGGAAGCCAGTCCACCATGGTGCGGCGGGTGCGAGGTGCGGGGTGAAATTGGCTTTGGGATGGAACTGGCCAGTGTCCTCGGGATCGAGTGCGAGTGTGGGCTGAACGGGAACGCGCAGGGAACGGCTGTTTTTCCATGACCACGGTTATGCACGGCGACCGGAATATGTGCGGCAATAACGACACCCACGGCGAGACCGCGAAGGCGGCTTCCCCTGAAGAGCGCTCCCCGGAAATACGAGAGCCTTCGGCGAGTTCATGAGGTCATCCGCCCGGAACCCGGCTTGGAGCGCCGCTTCCCGCTCCTGGGCCATGGTCGCCGCATTCCACTCGGCGTGATAGAGGGCAACCCTGATGAGTTGACGGTTCCAGCGGAGCCGTCGCGCGGCTCGCGGGATGTGGCCCAGTTTCTTTGTCAGTTCGGCCACGAGCCAAATCGGCTCCTTCTTCCCGAACAGGTAAGTCATGCGCACGCCGTTCCATTCGCGGAATTCGAGATTCATTCGAGGTCTCCTCCAATCCAGCATTATGCCAGAAATCGCGCAGGTTGTGACCACCTTTTTCAGGTGTTTACGCGCGCGCCCGATTTGTTGTCGCTCCGGTTTCGACGAATCCTGAGAAGGTTGTCGCCCGATTGTGCCGAGTTGTCCGAACCCCCTTCCGTAGGCGGCCGGAATCGTGGTAAAAGCGGTGCATGGCTCCAGAAATCGCGCCGCCGTCCCTCGCCGATCAACCATGGTTTGCGGAATTCCTCGAAACCCGAGGATTCCGGAAGACCGCTCCGGCCACGTTTTCCAATGGGCGGGCATCTGTCCGGGTGGATGGTGCGACACTCTACGCCGTTCCCGGCGACGACGGGAAAAAGGTCTGGCGCAGCCAGGTGAAGGACACGCCGCCGACGGCGATTCGCCAGCTCCTGACCGTCGTCCTTTCCGCGCCGTCGTTTCTCTCGCATGCCGAACTGAACCGGCGGGCGGCACGCCAGCTCGAAGCCGAGACTGCCCTTGGCAATATTGCCAACACGATTCGCGAGAACCCCGACAGACCTTCGGGGCAACAACTCCGTCGATTCGTCTGGTCGATCTTCAATCAGTACCACGCCATCAATCTCTGGCGGGCCAAGGACGAACTCGGCCAGCAGCAGAAAGAATGGGTCGCAGTCGTCATAACCGGGTGGATGGAAGGGCACGTGTCCGAAGATGCAATCCGGTCGGCACTCACGGAATCGGGAGAAATGGACCGCTGGGATACCGTCCGCCTTCGCGCCTCCGAACAACGCCGCCTCGTCGATGCCATCGACGCGGTGTCGGACATCCTGAAAACGACACCGCCAGGCGTAGGATCATCCGTTCTCACCCGTGCCGATGGATTACTCCGCGAGGTTGCGGACTTATTACGGCAAGCGCGGAAGACCGTCGGTTAGCGACGACGATGCGGCCAACGGAATGCTGAGCTGACGGAAGAGTGCTTGGAAGATTTGAGTTTGAACTTCTGCCCGAGTGTTGACTCTCGGAGATACAGTAACCGGCGATCAGTCAGTTGCCTTGATCCGCTCTAATTTGGAGAGTCGTAGTAGCCGTGGGGCGCGTAAACGTTGATCCTTTGGAAAGCACCCACTCAAATCCGTCATTCATCATTGAGATCGTCATATAGCCACAAGAGAGTGACGAT
>CAIWAJ010000098.1:0-6468 GCA_903910565.1 uncultured Rhodospirillales bacterium | reverse complement strand
GCCGTAGCGGATATTGTCGCGGATGGAGCGGTGCAGCAGGGAGGTATCCTGCGTCACCATGGCGATTTGGGTGCGCAGGCTTTCCTGGGTGACGTCGGCGATATTCTGCCCGTCGATCAGGATGCGTCCCTCCTCCGGGCGGTGGAAATTGAGCAGCAGGTTCACCAAAGTGGATTTGCCGGCGCCGGAATGCCCGACCAGGCCAACGCGTTCGCCGGGGGCGATGTCGAGGCTGAGATCGTGCAGCACGCCGCGCTCGGTGCCGTAGCCGAAATTGACGTGCTCGAAGCGGATGCCGCCCTGGGTCACCTGGAGTTCGGCCGCCTCGGGTGCATCAGGCATTTGCCGGGCGACGGCGATGGAGCGCATGCCCTCCTGCACCACCCCTACGTTCTCGAAGATGGTGGTGACATTATCGCCCACCCAACCCGCCATGTTGCTGATTTGCCAGGCCAAAGGCAGCGCCATCGCCACCGTGCCGACCGCGATGGCCCCGGATTGCCACAGCAGCAGCGCGGTCCCGGCCGTGCCGACGATGAGGCAGGCATTGAGCAGGTTCAGCGTGACCACATAGCGCGTGGTCATCCGCAGTTGGCGGCGAAAGGTGCCGGTGTGCTCGTCGATGGTCTCGCGCACAAAGCTGTCCTCGTCGCGCGCCCGGGCGAACAGCTTGACGGTGAGGATATTGGTGTAGCTGTCGACAATCCGCCCGGTCAGCTTGGAGCGCACCTCGCTCATCGCCCGCGAACGATCCCGCATGCGCGGCACAAAATACCGCAGCATCAGCCCATACCCGCAGAACCACACCAGCATCGGCATCGCCAACCGCCACTCGATGCCGAGCAGCAGGATCACCGCCGAGGTGCCGTAGACCACGATATACCACACCGCGTTGGTGGCGCTGACCACGCTTTCGCGCAAAGAAGGCCCGGTCTGCATCACCCGGTTGGCGATCCGCCCGGCAAAATCGTTCTGGAAGAACGACCAGCTTTGCCGCACGACATGCCAATGGCTCTGCCAGCGGATCAGGTTGGTCATCCCCGCATTGATCGCCTGGTTGGTGGTCAGCGCGCGCAGAAACAGCGCGGCCGGCCGCAACACCAGCATCACCGCCGCCATCAGCGCCAGCTCATGCCAATGCCCGGTGAAAATCGCCGCCGGCGTCTCGCTGCCGGCCAGCGTCACCACCCGGCCGATCATGGTCGGGATGGTCACGTCGAGCAGCGCCACCACCAGCCCGGCGAAAAACAGCAGCGCCAGCAGGCCGCGCACCTGGCCGATGAAGTGGAGATAGAACCGCAGCAGCCCGCGCCGCCCCGCCAGCACCGGCGGCGGCCGATCGGGCGGAACGTCGGTGGGCCGCAGCAGCCTCTCGAAAAATGCGAACATTCGTTCCGTTTCCCCCAACGCCACGCCGCGCGTCAAACGCTATGAGCGCCCGGCCGCCATGCCCTATGCTGGCGCGATGGACGACGATGACGAGCATGACGGCCCGCGCCTCCCCCCGGGCACCCCCAATTACATGACCCAGGCCGGCTATGACCGGCTGCGGGCGGAGCTCAACCAACTCTCCCGCGTCGAGCGGCCCAAGATCGTCGAGATCGTCTCCTGGGCCGCCGGCAACGGCGATCGCTCGGAAAACGGCGACTATCTCTACGGCAAGAAACGCCTGCGCGAGATCGATCGTCGCATGCGTTTCCTCACCAAGCGCCTGGAAATCGCCGAGGTCGTGCATCCGGCACGGCAGACCAACCGCGATCGCGTGTTCTTCGGCGCCACCGTCACCTACGTCAACGAGCGCGACGAGGAACGCACCGTCACCATTCTCGGCATCGACGAGGCCGACATCACCCGCGGCGAAGTCAGCCTCCACTCCCCCATCGCCCGCACCCTGCTGCGCCGGCGCGCCGGCGAGACCGCGCGACTGCAAACGCCGCTGGGGATCGAGGAAATCGAGATCCTCGCCATCGTCTATCCGAGCGACTGAGTTTCAACGGGAAGGAAGCGCTTCTTTTTTGGAAAAAAGAAGCAAAAAACTTTTCTCCGTTTGGCTTGTACCGCTCCCAGCTATCCGCGGGGTGTACGCCAACGGCATGGATGGATCAGAACGTTTTTTTGGTTCTTTTTGTTCACAAAAAGAACCGCTTCCCTTCCTCAAACCAACTTCCCCCCTCGACACCCCAGCGCCATCACTGTGGCATTTTCGCCACAGCTGCCTCGATTGCGGGCAACGCAGGGCCGGGCTGACAAGGTTTGTCTTCATTTTGACGCGATCGGCGTGGATAGTAACGGCATCCTGAAGGACGAGACGCGATGAAGCCGCTGATCGGCATTTCCTGCTGCGTGAAACTGTTCGGCATTTCCGCCATGGCCAATCACGCCGCCTCCGACACCTATGTCCGCGCCACCGACCGCGTGATCGGCGGCGTGCCGGTGCTGATGCCGGCCAATGGCGAACTGGCCGATATCGAGACCCTGCTGGCTCGCATCGACGGCATCATGCTCACCGGCAGCCGCTCCAACGTGCACCCCTCCAACTACAACGGCCCACCACACGCCGAGGGCACCCCGGAAGACCCCGCCCGTGACGGCATGACGCTGCGGCTCATCCGCGCCGCCGTCGCCCAGGGAGTGCCCTTGCTGGCAATCTGCCGCGGCATGCAGGAGCTCAACGTCGCCCTCGGCGGCAGCCTGCACCAGCGCCTGCAGGACCTGCCCGACCGCTTCGACCATACCGCGGTGATGCAGCCCAACCGCAAAGTCACCATCGGCAAAGCCCACGGCGTCCGCGTCACCTCCGGCGGCTGGCTGCACCGCCTCGCCGGCGCGCTCGATATCCCCGTCAACTCCCTGCACAACCAGGGCGTCGAGCGCCTCGCCCCCGGCCTCCACGTCGAAGCCGTGGCGCCCGACGGCACCGTCGAAGCCGTGCGCGGCAGCGGCCCCGGCTTCGTAATCGGCGTGCAATGGCACCCGGAATACGACTGGGAAACCGACACCATCTCCCGTCGCATCTTCGAAGCCTTCGGCCAGGCGGTGCGGGCGCGGATGGGCGGGTTGCACAGCGTGGCGGCGGATTAGGGAGCAAGCGCTTCTTATTTGAGAATCGTCGGGTGGGTGAGCGAAGCGAGACCCATCACGGCCAATTCCGCATTCTCCCGGGGTCGGTGTAAAGTTCATATAACATTTATTGTTTTTATGATTGACATTTCGCGGGACACCGGCTACAACCCGGGCCATGAGCAATCCCGCCCCCACATCCGTGCTGCGCACCGTCGAAGCGGTGCGGCGACTGAGCGCCATCGCGCTCTGGTTCGCCGCGCTGTTCGGTCGGATTCTGCCCGGCGCGGCGCGGCGGCGTGAGGCGGCGGAGGTCTGGCGCTACATCGAGGCGACGATGACCCAATTCGCCGACCTGCTGGAGCGCCTGGCCGCCGGCGAGGTCCCGCCGGAGGCTCCGGCTCGCAGCAAGCCGCGCCGCCAGTCACGCCCTGACTCCGTCACCCCCCGAACAACCGCGCGTGCCCCGCGGGCGCCGCGCGCCTCCACGCCCCAGCGCGAAGTGGCGCCCAAGCGTAAGCGTGAGCTGATCCCCACGGCTGACGGCATTACGTTTGGTCAGGCTTAGCCTGTCGCGATGGTGTTCTTGCAGTTCCACGGCAAGAGTTCGCTGATGCGGGAGGCCAGATGGCCGCGTGCCAGGCGATCGATGGCATATGCAAGGTAGGCGTCAGGGTCGAGGCCGTTGAGCTTTGCGGTTTCGATCAGCGTGTAGAGGATGGCAGCACGCTCGCCGCCCTTGTCGGACCCTAGAAACAGGAAGTTCTTGCGGGTGACCGCAATGCCGCGCAGCAGCCGTTCGGCCACGTTGTTGTCGATGGCGAGCCTGCCGTCATCAGCGTAGCGGGTCAGCGCCTCCCAGCGGCCGAGGCTGTATTGCAGTGCCTTGCCGAGCGCGGTCTTGCCGGAGGCGCGCCGTCGCTGCACCTCCATCCAGGCCTTCAGGTCATCGAGCAGCGGCTTGCTGCGCACGTGCCGCTCGGCCTGCCGGTCGACAGCTGCCTTGCCGGTGATCTCCGCCTCGATCCGGTAGAGCGCCTGGATGCGGCAGAGCGCCTCCGCGGCGATGGGGGATCCGGTCGCCTCATGCACCTCGAACAGCTTGCGCCGGGCATGCGCCCAGCAGGCGGCATGCTGGATACGGGCAGGCTGTCCGGCCTCCGGTCGATACAACGCATCGTAGCCGGAGAATGCGTCGGCATGGATCACGCCGCTGAACCCCGCCAGGTGTTCGCGCGGGCGCTCCCCCTTGCGGTCAGGCGAGTAGCGATAGAATGCCGCGGGCGGATCTGCCCCCGCATGTGGCCGCGGGTCGACGGCGTAAACCCAGAAGCGTGACAGGCGGGTCTTGCCGGAGCCCGGCGCCAGCGTGCGGATGGGCGTGTCGTCGGTGTGCAGCACCGGCTGCGCCATCACGGTCGTGCCGATCAGCCGGGCCAGCGGCGCCAGCCACCAGGCGGCGCGGCCGATCCAGTCGGCGAGGGTGGCGCGATCGATCTCCACGCCCTCCCGCGCAAGTATCACCGACTGGCGGAACAGCGGCAAGCCGTCACAGTATTTCGACACCACCACATGCGCGATCAGCCCCGGCCCGGGGCGGCCGCGCTCGATCGGCAGATCGGGCGCCGGTGCCTGGAACACGCCCTCGCACACGCGACAGGCGTAGCGGGGCCTGACGTGGCGGATCACCTTGAGCCGGGCGGGGATCTTCTCCAGCACCTCGGTGACATCCTCACCGAGCCTGGCCAGCCTGCCTCGATCACAGCAACCACACACCACCTCGGGTTCATGCACCACGGTCTCGCGCGGCAGATGCGCGGGCAGCGGCTTGCGCACGGCCTTGCCACGCGGCCGCGGCGAACCGGCAGGCGTGGCTGGCTCAGGGAGCGCCACCTGTCGCTCGGCCTCGTTCTCCTCAAGGTCCTCGAGGCGCATCTCCAGCTGGGCGATGTCGGCGTCCAGCCGCTCGGACGACTGGCCATAATGCTGACGCCGCAACGCCGCCAGTTGCGTCCGCAGATGCTCGATCTCGACTGCGGCCGTGCCGAGTTGCGCCCGCGCCGCGGCCAACTCCTGCCGGAGCGCGGCGATCTCCTCCTCGGGCGTGCGACATGCCTGATCCACGCTGTGACTTTACCCGATGCGGGCGCGAGGTACAACGAACATCAGCCGCGTCGGTCACACGGCAACCTCTGGCCGCACTGTCCAGGCGGGCATGCGCCAGTCGATCCCTTCCGTAAGCATCGAGACCTGCGCCGCGGTCAGCGTGATGGTGCCACGATCGGTCTGCGGCCAGACGAACCGTGCGCGCGGCAACTCCAGCCGCTTGGCATACAGGCACAGACCCTGGCCATCCCAGTGCAGCGCCTTGATCAGGTCACCCCGCCGTCCCCGGAACAGGAACAGCGCCCCGCCATACGGATCGAGCGACAGCACCGTCTGCACCTGGGCCGCCAGTCCATCCAACCCACGCCGCATGTCGGTGAACCCGCAGGCCAGATACACCCGCGTCGCCGGTGGCAGCATCATGGGGCCGCAAGCGCCACCAGGACGCGTTGCAATGCCAGGCCATCCACATCCGCACCGACACGCAGCCGAACCCCGCTGGGCAGTTCTACCTCGATCAGGCCAAGTATGCCCGCGGGCGCGGCCCTGGTCACGCACGATGGCTGCTCCGGCGCTGCCGACGCGGCCTCCGCCACCGCCCCGTGCGTGACCTGCAGCACGACGGCCGGATCAGGCTGGATCTCCACGGCGGCGAAGCCCCGCATCGCCGCCTGCAGCATCTGCTTGCGCCAGGTGTAGAGCAGCCCGGTGCCGATGCCGTGGCGCTCGGCAATGACCTGCGCCACCGCACCCGGCGCCAATGTCTCGCGCACGATCGCCAGCTTGTCGTCGATACCCCACTTGCGTCGCCGCTCGGAGCGGACCCGCACCTCCACGTGGTCGGGAAGAGCGCTCCTACGCGCCTCGTATGAGCCATCGTTCGTCGACACCGCTGCCTGCTCCATATCCCAAGGCAGACAAACTGCGCACTCGCGAACCACCACGAAAGGTGGGCCTCAGCTCACGCTTACGCCCAAGCGGCCGCCGTGCGCGCATTTCCCCATCCCGGCCGCATCCGAAGCGCCGCAAAGCATCCGCGCATGGCCGGCGAAGCCCAAAATCACAAAATTGAGACATCGGTCATCGCGGCGGTCGCACGCCCATTTTGTTGCTATTTCGCAACAAAATCCGATAACCCGCCACACCCAAACGGATAAAAGTTTTTGGCTCTATTGGCGAATCATCTGCGTTGTTCATATTAGGTTCAATCGTTTGGACGTATCGAGGATTGTGACGATGGACAGCACGGAATTTCGCAAGTGGCTTGAGGCGATTGACGGTTTGTCTGAGCAGCAGCGAGCG
>CAIWAJ010000097.1:0-7428 GCA_903910565.1 uncultured Rhodospirillales bacterium | reverse complement strand
GATATTGCCGCCCAGCATCATCCCCTTCGCCTCCGGCAGCAGGTAGGCCATGATCGGCCCGATCTGCAGCATTTGCAGCGGCGCGGTGAGGTAGTGATGCGGGAAGAACAGCGAGGCGAAGCCGGCATCGCGCGCCACGCGCACCTGCTCCACCATCTCCGGAATCCGCGCCGCGACGTTGTCGCCCGCCGGATACTGCGTGTTGACGAACATGCCGACCTTCATGGCCCTGCCTCCCCTGATTCTGCAGCGCAGTATGTCCTATGATCGCGCGATGACGAAAACCCTCCTCATCGTCCACCACTCCCTCACCGGCGGCACCACGCAAATGGCCGCGGCCGCAACCGAGGGCGCGCGGGAGGAACCCGTCACCGTCCACACCCTCCGCGCCGCCGATGCTGGCCCTGCCGACCTGCTCGCCGCCGATGGCATGATCTTCGCCGCCCCGGAAAACCTGGCCTCCCTCGCCGGCGTGATGAAGGGCTTCTTCGATCGCTGCTACTATCCCGCCCTCGGCCGCCTCAACGGCCGCCCCTACGCCACCATGATCTGCGCCGGCAGCGATGGCGATGGCGCCGCCCGCCAGATCGCCCGCATCGCCACCGGCTGGCGCCTGCGCGAGGTTGCGCCGCCCCTGATCGTGCGCACCGACGCACAAACCGAAGCCGCCATCCTCGCGCCCAAAATCATCCCCCCGGCCGATCTGACGCGCTGCCGGGAGCTTGGACAAACCCTGGCCGCCGGGCTCGCGTTGGGGATCTACTGAGATCTAGCCGCGCACCGGCAAAACATCGATCCCCGGCGGGATGTCGTTCTTGGCGCTCACAAAACGCAAACCCGTCCCTACCCTCGCCCACCATCCCGCCGCTCAAGATACAAAATGAACCCGCCCGCAGCGACAATCAGCGCCGCCCCGGCCAGTGTCGACACTCCCGGGACATCGCCGAACACCAGATAACCCAGCACCACGCTCCAGATGATCGAGAGATACTGGAACGGTGCGATCACCGAGGCCGGCGCCAGTTGCAGCGCCCGGTTGACGCAGAAATACCCGCTGATGCCGATCACCCCCACGCTCGCCATCAGCGCGAAACCGCCGAGATCGGGCGTTTCCCACGCGAACGGCACCGTCACCGCGCCCGCGATGGTCAACGCGATGAGCTGGAGCAACACCATCGTCACCCCCGGCGTCCCGCGCAGCCGCCGCGTCACCGCCAGGAAGATCGCGTAGAGCAGGCTCCCCAACAGCCCGATCATCGCCGGCGCCGACAGCGCCCCCGAGGTCGGTCGCAGCGCCACCACCACGCCGGCGAAGCCCAGCAGCGTCGCCGCCCAGCGCGCCGGCCCCACCGTCTCGCGCAGCACCAGTGCCGAAATCGCTGTCAGCATCACCGGCGCCGAGAGGTAGAACGTCGAGACATCAGCCAGTTGCAGCCGCGACACCGCCCAGTAGAAACAGGCGATCTCGATGCCCGCCAGCACCATCCGCAGCGCATGCAGCCCCAGATTGCCCCGCGCGATCGCCTTGATGTCCCGCGCGCGCACGAAGGGCAGCAGCAGCAGCAGCGCAAAGCCGGAGCGGATCACCAGCGCCTCGCCGATCGGGTATCGCGTGGTGAGGTGCTTGGCCAGCACGTTGCTGAAGCCGAAAATGAAGGTGCTAAGCGTCATCAGCCCGATGCCGATCAGCCGGGTGCGCCGCTCCCCCTCCGTCAATGCCGCCACGCCTCACCCCCATTCCGCGCCGGAAGCCTACCAGCCCCGCCCGGCGATTGGGGAGAGTCCGCGGGCCGCGATTGACGCAGGGCAGCCGCCGGCCTGACCATATGCCCAAGCAGGAGTCACCCATGCAGCTCGACATCACCAGCCGCTTCCCCTTCGCCGGCGGCGCCCCCTTCGGCGACACCGGCCCCTACGATGTGCTGATCGGCCGCGCCCGCTACGCCGTCGACCCCGACCACCCCGGCCAGGCCCCGATCACCGACATCGCGCTCGCCCCCCGCGGGCCGGACGGGCAAGTGCATTTCGCCGGAGACGTCACCATCCTCAGCCCTGCCGACCCCGCGCGCGGCAACCGGCGGATCTTTTTCGACTGGGGCAATCGCGGCAACAAGCGCGCCATCCAGTACTTCAACGACGCGCCAGGCTCCAACGACCCGCGCACATCAGCCCATGCCGGCAACGGCTTCCTGATGCGGCGCGGCTATACCATCGTGTTCGGCGCCTGGCAGGGCGACCTGCTGGCGGGCGATGGGCGGATGCTGCTCGATCTCCCGGTGGCGCATGAGAACGGCAAACCGATCGAGGGCACCGTCCGCGTCGAATATGTCGGCCGCACCGGCGTCTCCATCCTGCCCCTCTCCGGCTGGGCCTCCACACGCAGCCATCCCGTGGTGCCCGGCACCGCGGCCACCCTCACCCGCCGCCGCTACGCCGACGCGCCGCGCGAAATCGTCCCGCAGGACCAGTGGAGCTTCTCCCGTGTCGAGGGCGGCGCCGGGCTCGATCTCCAGGGGGCCGACCGCGGCACGGTGCCGTCGCGCGAGAACATCCATGTCCATGCCGGCTTCGCCACCGGCTGGATCTACGAACTGATCTACACCGGCACCGCGCCGTTGGTGCTCGGCCTCGCCCATGCCGCGGTGCGCGACCTGGTCTCCCACCTCCGGCATGACGCCGGTGATCTCATCGGCCCGATCGAGCGCGCCTATGGCTGGGGCCGCTCGCAGACCGGGCGGGCGATCCGCGACTTCATCTACCATGGCTTCAATGCCGACACCGCCGGACGGCGCGTTTTCGACGGGCTGCTGCCCCACGTCGCCGGGGCCGGACGACTCAACACCACCCGCTTCGCCAATCTCACGGTGGCCGCCAGGCAGCAGCACGAGGACCACTACGAGTTCGCCGACGTCTTCCCTTTCGCCTACGCCCCCTCCATCGACCACACCACCGGCCATACCGACGCCATCCTGAAGCGCCCGGCCACCGACCCGCTGGTGATCCACACCCAGACCGCCACCGAATACTGGCAGCGCCGCGGCTCGCTGGTGCACACCGATACACGGGGGAATGACCTGCCGATCCCCGAGACGGTGCGCATCCATCTCTGGTCCGGCTCGCAGCACGCGGCCTCGCCGACCATGGGCGCGCCCGGCTATGGCATCTGCCAGAACCTGGAAAACGTGGTCGCCACCTCCGCCCTGTTCCGCGCCACGCTGGACGCGCTGGACGCCTGGGCCACCGACGGCACCCCGCCCCCTCCGAGCCACATCCCCATGGTGGCGAACCACACGCTGGTGCCCTACGTGATCTGGCGCGGCCAGTTCCCCGCCATCCCCGGCCATGCCATCCCGCACGGCCCCTCCGACCATCACCTCCTCGATTACGGCCCCCGCGCCGCCCAGGGCATCCTCGACCGCCAGCCGCCGGAGGTGTTGACCGATAAGCCCTACGCCATCCTGGTCCCCGCGGTGGACGCGGATGGCAATGAGGTTGCCGGCATCCGCGCGCCGATGGTGCAGGCCCCGCTCGCCACCTATTGCGGCTGGAACCTCCGCGCGCCCTTCCAGGGCCACGGCGCGATGCACGAGTTCACCGGCAGCACCATCCCCCTCCCCGCCACCGAAGCCGAGCGCGCGGCCACCCGCGATCCCCGCCCCTCCGTGGAGTCCCGCTACCCCACACCCGAAGCCTACCAGGACGCCATCGCCCACGCCGCCCGCGCGCTGGCCGCCGAGCGGTTGCTGCTGGAGGAGGATATCGCCCGCGCCCGGGCGGCGGCGGCGGATTGGCATGCGCCACGGCATCGGATGGATCTGTGAACAGGAAAGGACGCACTGGCTTTCCCTGGACAGGCCCTTCCTTACGTCGCTGACGCACTCCCCTGCCGGTCTGCCTGAGCGAAAACCACCCCCGGCCCATCGACCCCCAATCGCGCCGCCTCGGTGCGATAGAGTGCGTCCCTCGCGCGTTCACGGAATTCGGACATACAGGTATTCGCCTCCGACTCGTCGCGGAATTTCGGCAGCGGGATGTTCTCGATCGAACTGCACGCTGCGGCGGTGCAACGCACCACACCCATGTTCTGCACGATGGCGATTTCACTGTCGGTGAACAGATTGCCCAGGAAGCGGGAGACGTCGCACACCCCACCCCGTGCAGCGCCATCCTCCTCGACGAACATCACATTCGCTCCGCTGCAGCAGTGATACCCCTGATAAACCGGCGTATGCATCTCGCTGAGCAAACGCAGGGATTCCTCGGGGTCCAGTTCCTGGCGCACCCCGTCACGCTCACGCGCGATGCCGCTGACGATCCGGGTGATGACGGGGTCGCGCAGATGGCCCGGCATGGGCATCGCATCGAAGGCGCGGCGGGTCTCTTCCACCCAGGCGAGGTCCTCCTCCGTGCAATCCGTACCCATCTCGCCGCTCACCGTGTAGGGGAAATTGAGGCCGAAGAAGAACGGCATGCGTTGGCGCAATTCATATAATTCCGCAATCGCGGCCCGAGCCTTGTCGCGATGGCTGGCGGTGAACATGAAATTCACCGCGATCGACATGCCCCCACCGGCGGTGATCTCCACCGCCCGCTTGAACTTGGCAAAGTTCACGAACTCGAGGTGGAGCGAGAAGATCACCAGGAAGTGGAACCCGGTGGTGATTCGCACCACTCGCTCCCAGAATGGCGCGGGCTGCGCGCCATTGGTGAACATCCGCAGCTCCAGCGGCGCCTTCACCGTCATGAAATAGGCCAGCAGATCCTCGAAGTGCGGATGCAGCGTCGGCTCGCCGCCGTAGAGCGTGATCTGGTAGCCAGGCCGCCCCAGCCGCATCAGCGTCCGCGCCGCCCGCAGCAGTTCCGCGCGGGAGCTGAACTCCGATCCCCGCAATGGCTTATAGTAGACGCAATAGGAGCAGTGAAAACTGCATACCTTGGTGATCGCCCACAACACGCTCAGCACGTCCCGGCGCGGGGAGGCGTGGTCGCCAATGGCCACGATATCGTTCATCGCGCCCCCCGCCGGCCGCCGGCGCCAGAGAAATGCAGCCTGGCGCTCGCCACATACGGCCGGCCCATCGCCACCAGATCGACCGGGGCCGCCCGTATCGTCGCCGGCAGCGTCGCCCTGCGGCGTTCGAGATAGCCCTGGAACAGATAATGGTCGTTGCCGCTGGTCACCTCACCACGCTCGACCGCCGTGGCAACATCCGGGTTCCACGCCAGGTAGCTCGCCTCATCGATGTGGCCAACGATGTCCAGGCTGATCAACCCGCGCCAGTAGGCATCGAACGCCACGATGACGAATTCATGCTCACCCCCGGCATCGAGCACCGAAACCACCTCCGGCGCATGATCGGTCCCCGCCAAGGCAGCGAAACGGATATAGTCCCGGTACCGCAACACAACGAAGTTCGGCGCACCGCTGACGTGCAGCACGTCAAGTATGGTCGGAAGATCGGTGATCGCCAGCCCCATAAAGCCCTCGCTTTCCGGCCGGGCGAGGATACGGGGCCGCTCCGCGGGATGCCAGAGCGCTTTTCTTCACCGCCAATCCCCGGCAGTCTGCGGACCCAGCAAGAGGAGCCCCGCCATGGACCGCGCCAATACCCGTTCGCTGGAGGCCGAATATCGCCGCCTCACCCCGAAATCCGCCGCCTTCGAGGTGCGCGGCCAGGCAGCGCTGCCGATCACGTCGTCCCGAGGGATTTCCTTCTACTCGCCCTATCCGGTGACGGTGGATCGCGCCGAGGGGCCGGAACTCATTGATATCGACGGCAACCGCTATATCGATCTCGGCTCCAACTTCTTCTCGATGATCCACGGCTATGCCTATAAGCCGATCACCGAAGCGGTATCGGCCCAACTCGCGCGCGGCTCGGTGTGGTCGGCCAATAACCAGCCGCAGGTGGAATTGGCCGAGCAGATCGTCCGCCGCGTGCCCTCGATCGACAAGGTGCTGTTCAACAACTCCGGCACCGAGGCGTTCAACCTCGCGCTCAACATCTGCCGCGGCGCCACTGGGCGCTACAAGTTCCTGATGGCCGCCGGCGGCTATCACGGCTCGATGTTCGACCCCTCGCTCGGCTCCAAGGGCCTCCCCGGGCCAAGTCACTACGTCGCCCCCTATGGCGACACCGAGGCCTTCGTCGCCGCCATCCGGCAGCACGGCAAGGAGCTGGCCGGCGTGTTCGTCGAGGGCATCATGGGCTCGGGCGGTTTCGCCCAGGCGCCGAAATCCTTCTTCGACGCGGTGAAGCAGGCGGCGCATGAGGTGGGCGCGATTTTCGTGCTGGACGAGGTGATATCGCTGCGCCTCTCCGAGGGCGGCCACCAGGCGACGCTCGGGATCGACCCCGATCTCACCATGATGGGCAAGATCATCGGCGGCGGCTTCCCGATCGGCGGGGTCGGCGGCAAGGCCCATTTGATGGACCTCACCAACCCCGTCTCCGGCCACGTGCTGGCCTCCGGCACCTTCAGCGGCAACCCGCTCTCCATGGTCGCCGGCAATATCTCGGTGGCGCACCTCACCCAGGCCAAAATCGACCAGATCGGCGCCTGGGCCTCCCGCATCGAGGCGGCGATCAAGGCAAAGGCGGCCGCCATCGGCCTGCCGATCTGGACTCGGCGGATCGGTTCGCTGGTCGGCTGGTATTTCTACGATCCTGGCCCGGGGGTGGTGATGAGCGCCAGCCGGCCGGACCTCGCGATGATGAAGCGACACCACACGGCGATGCTGATCAACGGCCTGTTCCCCACCCCCAAGGCGGCGCTGGCGACCTCGACCGCGATGTCCGACGCGGTGGTGGGCGAGATCATCGCCCGGTTTGACGCATCGCTCGACGCGCTGACGGCGGATGCCGCGGCGTGAGGCCCTGGCCTCCCTCCCGCTCCGCCTGTAGAAGCCAGCCGAACCAGTAAACCGAGGAAACCGATGGATCCTGTTCTCGTTGAAATCACCCGCGGCGGGCGCGTCGAGTCCGCGCATCGCGGGGCCGCCGCCATTTGTGACGCCTCGGGCGCAATTGTGTTTTCTGTCGGCGATATCGATAGCGCGATTTTCCCGCGCTCGGCTGTGAAATCCATGCAGGCGTTGCCGCTGGTGGAGACCGGGGCGGCGGCGCGGCTGGGGCTGACGGATGCTGAGATCGCGCTCGCCTGCTCCTCGCATAATGGCGAGGAGGACCACGTCGCTACCGCCGCCTCGATGCTGGCCAAAGCCGGGCGGGATGTGTCCTGCCTCGAATGCGGCAGCCACTGGCCCTCCGACGCCGCGGCCCGCCGGCTGGCCGCCGCGGGGGGCACGCCGAGCGCGCTGCATAATAACTGCTCGGGCAAGCATTCGGGCTTCGTCTGCCTCGCCTGCGACCAGGGGCATGACCCCAAGGGCTATATCTCGCCGGATCACCCGACGATGCGCATGGT
>CAIWAJ010000096.1:0-1850 GCA_903910565.1 uncultured Rhodospirillales bacterium | reverse complement strand
GTGTTGCCGAAGGCGTAGGGAAGGAAGCGCTTCTTTTTGAAAAAAGAAGCAAAAACTTTTCAATCCGTTTGGTTCACGGCCTCCCCGGCAAGCTCCGACGCAAACGGATAAAAGTTTTTTGCTCCTTTTTTTCAAAAAAAGGAGAGCTTCCTTACATCCCTCGTCCTTTCCCAATCGCCTTCTCCCCAAACTTCGCCCTGAGCGCATCAATCGCCGTTTGCGCCGCCACCCTCCGTGGCGCCTTGGGGTCGGCCAGATCCGGCGGATCGGCCTCGGCGCCGGGCCGCAGCGGGGCGGAGCCGATGCCGATCAGGCGGTAGCGGGTACCGTCGATTTCGCGGGTCAGCAAAGCGCGGGCGGCGTCGAACAGCACGTCGGGCAGGCGGGTGGGGTTGGGCAGGCGCTGGGTGCGGGTGCGCAGCGCGAATTCGGCGGTCTTGAGTTTCAGCACCACACCGCCGGCGGCGAAATCCTCGCGGCGCAGGCGGTCCGCCAGTTTTTCGGCGAGGCGCCAGAGATGGCGTTCCAGGCTCGGCGCGTCGGCGATGTCGGTGTTGAAGGTGGTCTCGGCGCTGATCGACTTGGTGTCGCGGGTGGGATCGACCAGCCGCGCATCCTCGCCGCGGGCGCGGGCGGCCAGCGCCGGGCCGTCATCGCCGAGGTGTTTGCGGGCTTCGCGGTCATCGAGGGCCTGGAGGTGGCCGAGGCGGGTGAGGCCCATGGCCTCCAGCTTCTTCGCCATCGCCGGGCCGATGCCTGGCAGCAGCCGCACCGGCTCCTTGGCCAGCACCGATGGCGCCTCGGCGCCGATGACGCAGAAGCCGCGCGGCTTGTCCCGCCCGGCGGCGATCTTGGCCATCAGGCGGTTGCGGGCCAGGCCGATGGAGACGGTGACGCCGACCTTGGCTTCCACTTCGCGGGCGAAGCGGGCCAGCACGGCGGCAGGTGGCATGCCGTGCAGGGCCTCGGTGCCCGCGAGATCGAGCGCCGCTTCGTCGATTGACAGGGGCTGCATGAGGGGCGTCAGCGCTTCCATCAACTCGCGGATTTGCCGCGCCGCCGCACTGTATTTGCGGAAATCCGGCTTGATCACGACGGCATCCGGGCAGGCGGCGAGCGCCTTGAACATCGGCATGGCCGAGCGCACGCCGTAGATGCGCGCAACATAGCAGGCCGCCGAGACCACCCCGCGCACGCCGCCGCCGACGATGACGGGGCGGGCCATCAGCTCCGGCCGGTCGCGCTTTTCGACGCTGGCATAGAAGGCGTCGCAGTCGACATGGGCGATGTGAAGGGAGAACAGCTCCGCGTGGCGGATGATCCGGCGACCGCCGCAGACGGGGCACGCCGGGCTGTCCCCCGGCTCCGCCCCGCAGTCGCGGCAGAGCGATGGGGTCACCCGGCCGTCGGCACCGGCCACAGCCAGGCCGCGCCGCGCACGCCGGAGCTGTCGCCGTGCATGTTCTTGACCACCGGCGTGTGCACGAAATCGGAGAACACGTAGGGCGCCATCAGCTTGGGCACCTGCTCGTAGAGATGGTCGAGGTTGGAGAGGCCGCCGCCGAGCACGATGATGTCGGGGTCGATGAGGTTGGTGATCACCGCGAGGCCGCGGGCCAGCTTGTCGGCGTGGCGGGCGAGGGCGTCGATCGCCTTCTGCTCGCCGGCGGCGGCGCGCGTGGGGACCATGGTGGCATCGCGCGCGTCAGGCCCGCCATATTCGATGGCGAGGCCGGTGCCGGAGATGTGGAGTTCCAGGCAGTTATGATGCCCGCACCAGCATTTCGGCCCGGGCGTCTCATCCGCGCGCGGCCAGGGCAGCGGGGTGTGGCCCCATTCGCCGGCGATGT
>CAIWAJ010000095.1:0-4816 GCA_903910565.1 uncultured Rhodospirillales bacterium | reverse complement strand
TTTGCTCCTTTTTTTCCAAAAAAGGAGTGCTTCCTTCCACTTGCCTTACCTTCACTTCGTTTTTCGGGTTCTCAAGTGGATTGGGTATTGGTTCTTTTTGTTCACAAAAAGAACACCCTTACTTCCGCACCCTCATCATCGCCACCGCACTGACCGCCGATGCCGACAGCATCGCCGCGAGGCAGCAGCGCCAGGCCGTCACGCTGCCCGTACCGCCGCCGGCGGCCAGCACCACGCCGCAGACCCAGGCACCGATGAAGCTGCCGGCGTTGGTCAGCGTCACCTGCACCGCCAGCACCGCGCCCCGCGCCGAGGGCGCCACCTGGGCCATGATGCCGACCGGCAGCGAGCCGGCATCCGAGAAGCCGGCGCATTGATAGGCGAGCGACAGGAGGAAGACCGCCCAGAGCGGCAGATCGAGCCCGGCAATCAACACCAGCCCGGCGACCACCGAGGAAAAGGCGGCCATGGCGATCACCCGCTCGCGCCGGCCCCGCCTTGCCGCGGCCTCGGCGCGGGCCGCCACCCAGGCGGCGACCGGCATGCCGAGTGGACCGGCGAGCGCCGAGAGCAGGGCGAAATCCACCGCCAGCCCCCATTCATTGCCAGGCCGCCCGGAGCTGAATACCAGCAGCGCGATCCACCACACCCGGAAGGCCATGGCCTCCCAGGCATTCCCCGCGCTCGCCAGCGAATAGAGCAGCACCGTGCGGTTGCGCACCACCACCCGCAGATTGGCCAGCAACGCCGCGACCCCGCCCGGCCGTCCTTCCCGCCCGCCCATCAGCCCGCCAACGCCGACCAGCGCGACGCAGCAGGCGACCGCGGCGCCGAGGAAGGCGTCGTTCCAGCCGCCGGCCATGCGCAGCAGCGCCGCCGAAGCGAAGGAGGCCGAGGTGCCGAGCGTGAGGCAGGAGGTGTAGAGCGAAATCGCCCGCCCCCGGTTCGCCTCGGGCATCGCGGCGCCGAGCAGCGTCATGCCGGGGATGTAGGTCCCGGCCATGCACAGCCCCGACAGCACCCGCGCGGCAAGCAGCGCCCCGTAGCTGCCATCCAGCCAGGGGAAGCACAACCCGCCGGCCACCCCCGCGGCGCAGCCGGCGAGATAGATGCGCTTGGGGTCGATCATATCGGTCAACACCGAGCAGATCGGCGATGCGATGGCGTAGGAGAGGAAGAAGATGCCGCCGGCGAACCCGGCCTGGGAGGGCGTCAGGCCGAGGTCATGGATGATCGAGGGCAGCACCGCCCCATAATTCGAGAAGCCGATCATGTTCAGCATCAGCGCCACGCACATCACGGGGATGGCGCGGCGTGTGGCGGGCACGCTCACGCGGCCGGCCGCCCCTCCTCGCGGTAGAGCCCGAGTGCCTCGATCACCGGCAGGTCATTGAACTGGAACAGCACCGCATCCTCGCTCGCCGACCCGTTGGCGTGTTCATGCCAGGCCCAGGAGGGCACGCAGAAAATATCGCGCTCCGACCACTCGAAACGCTGGCCGCCGATCACCGAATGGCCGTGGCCCTTGGCGCATTGATAGACCGCGCTGCCGGTGTGGCGGTGGGGTTTGCTGGCCTCGCCGGGGCGCAGCAGTTGCATCGCCGCCCCGATCGTCGGCATCACGTGCCCGCCGGTGAGCGGGTTGACATAGCGCATGATCGCGCCGTCATACGGCGAACCGGGGGCAGCGGCGGCGTAGCGGCGCAGGCTGTCATAGGTGGGGCCCCACTCGTATTTCAGCAGCGGCGAATGTGCCTTCTCCCACGTCCCGCCGGTGGGGTGCAGCGCGGGTGCGGCGTAGATGGCGGTGGTGTCGTCGACCGGAAAGCTCACCTCCTGCGCCAGCCTCGGGTGCACCTCGAAGAAATTCGCCTCCATCGCATTGACCAGCGGGATGTCGAGCCCATCCTGCCAGATACACGTGGTGCCCTCGGCGCCGACGCCGTGCTCGTGCCAGGTGCCGTTCGGGGTCAGCACGAAATCATTGCGGCCCAGCGTGATCTTGTGCCCGTCCACCACGGTATAGGCGCCCTCGCCCTCCATGATGAAGCGCAGCGCGGAGGAGGAATGGCGGTGCGAGCTGGCCTGCTCGCCGGGGTTCATCACCTGCAGCCCGGTATAAAGCCAACCGACCGCGGCGGCGACATCCTTGCGGCCGGGATTGACCAGGTAGACCACCCGCCGCCCGGCACGCTCCGGCGTGACGAGATCGAGCGAGCGCAGCACGTGGCCGCGCAGATCCGCATAGCGCCACAGCATCGGGCGGGATTGCGAGACCGGCTCCCACGGCTCGATCGTGTTGGCCACCGTCCACAGCGCGCCGGCATCGAGCGTGTCGAGCTCGGCATAATAGGCCTCGAGTTCCGGGGTATCCTCGACGTTGGCCCGCCCGGCCACGTTCTCGCGCATTGGTCTCTCCCGTCGGTGCGACGGATTGATATCGACAGAGCCCGCCGGTTTGGTCAATTTCCCCCGATGCCGCGCATTCATATCCTCGGCGCCTCCGGCTCCGGCACCACCACGCTCGGCGCCGCGCTCGCGGCCGCGACAGGGTGGCCGCATGAGGATTCCGACACCTATTTCTGGGTGCCAACCGATCCGCCCTTCACCACGCCCCGCCCCCGCGAGCGCCGGCTCGACACGCTGCTCCCGCGCCTTGCCGCCACGCCAGACTGGATTTTCACCGGCTCGGCCATCAGCTGGGCGACGCCGCTGGAGCCGCTCTACGAGCTCGTGGTCTATCTTCGCCTCGACCCCGCGCTGCGCATGGCCCGCCTGCATGCCCGCGAATCCGCGCGCTACGGCGCCCGGATCGCGCCAGGCGGCGACATGGCCGTGGCCAGTCAGGAATTTCTCGCCTGGGCCGAAGCCTACGACACCGCCGGCGTCGAACAGCGCAGCCGCGCGCTGCACGCGGCCTGGCTCGCCGATCGGGCCTGCCCGGTGCTGCGGCTTGATGCGACCGAGCCGGTTGGAGGTCTTGTGCGGGCGGTCAGGGGTTTTTTTGGGACGTAAGGCAGCGCTTCTTTTTTGAAAAAAAGAAGCAAAAAACTTCTGTTCCCTTGGCGTGTACCGCTCCAGCCTATCCGCGAGACGTACGCCAGCGGCGCGGGTCGGGGTAGGAAGAAATTTTACCAAATTTAGAAATATGTCCTTGACTGACGATGTTATGCCAGTTATACATACGATCATGAACAGCGCGCCCCCATCCCCCGAGCTATGCCCCGGCGAGCCGCATCCCGCGGTCCGTCTGGCGGAGGCTGTGTGCGCGCTGATCGCCGCCATAGCCGGCCCCTCCTGGTTCTGGCGCTTCCTGCCCGGCGGCCGTGCCTTCTGGGCGCAGATGCACCGCATGGGCCAGGATTTCGCCGCCCTGATGCACCGCCTCGCGGCCGCCCCACCTTTGGTGCAGGCCGCCCCGATCAGCACCCTTCCCCGCAGGCGCCAAAGCGCCCGGACAGGCAAGGCGCGCCCGCGCCGCGCCCTACCTGCGCGCGCCCCGCGCCGCACGTCCGCCCCCACGCCGCGCGCCCCCCGCCCGGCCGCCATGCGAGAGCCGACCGATCGCGCCCCCTCTCCGCCCAACATCCGCGCCACCGCGCGCCACCGACGAAGACGAACCAGGCGGCTGACAGGATCGCCTAATCATGTCTATTTTGTTCCGATTACATTTCATTTCGATTGACATTATAATACTTGTGAAATTACAGTTATTTAGACCAAAAACAATCCGGGGCATTCGCTCCTCAACCAACGAATAAAAGTTTTTTGCTTCTTTTTTTCAAAAAAGAAGCGCTTCCTTCCCCTCCCCCTCCCCATCGCCTGGGCGATTGTAAGCACGTCGCGTGCGTGCGAAGTTGGCGCCCAGAGTTGCACGATCCGGCCCGCAGCGTGCGGGCGGCAAACAACCACGCAGGGGAGACTTGTTTATGACGGAATTCGACGACCTCAAGCTGCGCCTGGCGCTCGGGACCATTTCCCGGCGCGACTTCATGGGCCGCGCAACAGCGCTCGGCATCGGCGCCGCGACCCTGGCCGGCGTGCCGCAGATCGCCGCCGCCGCTGACGCGCCCCGCAAGGGCGGCTACCTCCGCCTCGGCATGGCCGGTGGCAGCACGACTGACAGCATCGACCCCGGCAGCTGGACCGATTCGGTGATGATCGTCGCCGCCTACGGCCTGTTCAACGGCCTGATGGAGAACGACCCCGAGAACAAGCCGATCCCCGAGCTGGCCGAGAGCTACGAGGTGCGCAAAGGCGCCGCCGAGTGGATTCTGAACCTCCGCAAGGGCGTGCAGTTCTCCAACGGCAAAACGTTTGACGCCGATGACGCGATCTACTCCTTCAACTTGCACCGCGGTAAGACCAAGTCCGGCGCCGCGGGCCCGATGAAGGCGATCAAGGACATCAAGAAGCTCACCGCCAACCAGATCTCGATCGAGCTCGAGGGCGGCGACGCCGACTTCCTCCAGGTCATCACCGACTACCATTTGATCGTGGTGCCGAACGGCCACACCGACTGGTCCAAGCCCGTCGGCACCGGCGCCTTCGTGCTCGACACCTTCCAGCCCGGCGTGCGCGTTTCCGGCAAGCGCAACCCCAACTACTGGAAAAAGAACCACGGCTGGCTCGACAGCTTCGAGATCACCGTCGTGGCCGATGGCTCGGCGCGCATGAATGCCCTGATCTCCGGCCAGATCGACCTGATGAACCGCTGCGACCCGCGCACCGTCTCGCTGCTGGCCAAGAACCCCAACATCGAGACCTCGCGTTCGCCGGGCGGCTGGCACCCGGTGCTGGCGATGCAGACCGACGT
>CAIWAJ010000094.1:0-4211 GCA_903910565.1 uncultured Rhodospirillales bacterium | reverse complement strand
TGCTCCTTTTTTTCCAAAAAAGGAGTGCTTCCTTCCACTTGCCTTACCTTCTCTTCGTTTTTCGGGTTCTCAAGTGGACTGGATATTGGTTCTTTTTGTTCACAAAAAGAACACCTTGCCTTCCAGCTTGCACCCACCCACCAAGCTGGCAAACTCCCCAGGACATACCGAGGAAGCCAACATGAACGACGCCACCACCCCCCGCGTGCGCCCCCTCCCGGTGGCCGTCGAGCCCCTGTTCGATACCGCCCCCGTGCTCGGCGCCCGCGGCCTCCCGGCGCCTCTCCTCTACGATGCCCGCCCCGCCGCGCTCCGCCTGCGCCAGGTCAGCTTCGCCGCCAAGCGCCTGGCCGACATGATCCATGTCAGCGGCCTCCCCGTCGCCGAGGCCGAGCGCCGCCTGCGCTGGCGCCCCGTCGCCGCTCCCGGCGCGCTCGAAGTGCGCACCGACCTCGCGCCCGCCCAGGCCGAGCTCGATGCCGCCGTCGCCGCCGGCCAGCTCAGCGTCGCCTATGAAGGCCGCATGGTCGCCGTAACCTGGAATGACCCGTCCTTCGGCCCCATCACCGGCCGCGCCATCGCCCCGCCGGGCTATGGCGGCATCGTGCTCGGCGCCGCCGAGGCGCTGCGCTTCGATCCCACGCCCATCCCGCGCCAATCCGCGAATCCCGCCTACTGGGACGACAGCGCCGCCACCTCAGCCCCCGCCGCCGTCCGCCACGCCGCCGACACCTACCACGCCGGGGCGCCGGGCATGTACGGCATGCTCGTCGCCGCCCCCGGCCGCGTGCTGTTCGAGCGCTACGGCAATGGCGGCGCGCCCGATCGCGTCATGCCGAGCTGGTCGATGACCAAATCCGTCACCGCCACCCTCATCGGCCGCCTCCTCCATCTCGGCTGGCTCCGCTCCGTGCACGACGCCGCCCCCGCCCCCCTCTGGGCCGATCCCCGCGACGCCCACTCCGCCATCACCCTCGATCATCTGCTCCGCATGCGCGCCGGCCTCGGCATGACCGTGCTGCACGGCGACGGCTCCGCCGCCCTCGGCTTCGAAAACTCCGCCGTCTACCAGGACGGGGTGGACGCCTTCGACGCCGCCCAGCGCAACATCGTCGCCACCCGCCCCGGCGCCGTCTTCCGCTACATCAACGCCGGCCCCAACGTCCTCGGCTCCATCATCCGCAACGAGATCGAGCGCCGCGGCCTGCCCTACCCCGCCACCGTCTACGAACTCCTCGCCGACCGCATCGGCATGTCCTCCTACCAGCACTCCGCCGATATCGCCGGCAACCTCATCGCCTCCGGCTCCGGCTTCGCCACGCTGCGCGACTACGCCAAACTCGGCCTGCTCTACGCGCAGGACGGCGTGTGGGAGGGCGAACGCCTCCTCCCCGAGGGCTGGGTCGACTACGCCAGCGCCGCGACCCACGGCGGCACCACCTACACCGCCAGCTTCCGCTGCAACGCCGACGGCCTCTTCCCCGACCTCCCCGCCGACACCTTCTGGGCCGTCGGCGCCTCCGACCAACGCATCTTCGTCTTCCGCCGCCACGGCCTGGTCGCCGTCATCACCAACGAGACCGACCACGCCATCGATCTCGGCCGCCTCAACACGTTTCTCGCCACCGCGCTGGCTTCGTTTTGAAGGAAGGGTGTTCTTTTTGTGAACAAAAAGAACCAAAAAAACTTTCTGTTCCGTTTGGCCGCGGTGCCTCTGCATCCTCCGTCAGTGCGAGCGCTCGCGCTCCAATTTTCGGGAGCCGCACACCCCAAACGGATAAAAGTTTTGCTCCTTTTTTTCAAAAAAAGGAGCGCTTCCTTCCCCTCTCCCGTCCCTTCTCGCACCCTAAGAAATTTTACGATTCCTTGAAAATTCTCCTTGACAGAAAAAGTTTGTTATACTAAATTCACCGTCATGAAAACCGCGCCCACATCCCCTGAGCCCACCCAAGGCGAGCCGCATCCCGCGGTCCGTCTGGCCGAGGCCGTGTGCGCGCTGCTCGCCGCCATTGCCGGCCCGTCCTGGTTCTGGCGCTTTCTCCCCGGCGGCCGTGCCTTTTGGGAACAAATGCACCGCATGGGCCAGGATTTCGCCGCCCTCATGCACCGCCTCGCCGCCCTACCCCCCAGCCCCGCGCTCATCCAGCAACCCGCCCTCCCCCCGCGCCACCGCTCCCGCGCGCGCTCAGGCGAGGTGCGTCCGCGCCAATCCACCCGCCAGCCGCGCACCGTTCGCGCCGCCACCGCCATGACGCCCAGGCGCCGCCCGCCCTCCCCGTTTGCACCGCGCGCGCACATGCTGCCGCGACCGCGCATCCCCCCCAACCGCATCGCCATGCACAAACGACGAAGTCCCAATAACCGCCTGGCTCAGTCGCAGATTTGCGCCCTATTTGTTTCTATTTAGCAATTAAATGAAGAATTCGCGGAACTCCCCACTCCGCCATAGCCCAAACGACCAAAAGTTTTTTGGTTCTTTTTTTCAAAAAAGAACCGCTTCCTTCCATGGCTTGACGCCCCGCCCCGAACAGCAAACCATCCCCCACCACGCCCGGGAGAAAATGCCATGGACCCCACCTTTCAATCCGCCGGAAAGCTCGCCGCCATGGTGCGGCGCGGCGATACCTCCTGCCTCGAACTGCTCGACCACTACATCACCCGTATCGAGACGCTGGACGGCACGATCAACGCCGTCGTGGTGCGCGATTTCGAGCGCGCCCGCACCCGCGCCAAGGCGCTCGACCGCAAGCGCAAGCAGGGCCGCGCCGAGGGCAGCCTGTTCGGCGTGCCGATGACGGTGAAGGAAAGCTTCGACCTCAAGGGCCACCCGACGACCTGGGGTATCCCGGCCCTGGCCAACCACAAGGCGGAGACCGACGCGCTGGCCGTGCAGCGCCTGGAGGCCGCCGGCGCGGTGGTGTTCGGCAAGACCAACGTGCCGCTGTTCCTCGGCGACTGGCAGAGCTTCAACGCGATCTACGGCACCACCAACAACCCGTGGGACACCAGTCGCGGCCCCGGCGGCTCCTCCGGCGGCGCGGCGGCGGCGCTGGCGGCCGGGTTCACCGGGCTTGAGCTCGGCTCCGATATCGGCGCCTCCATCCGCAACCCCGCGCATTATTGCGGCGTGTTCGGCCATAAGCCGACCTGGGGCATCTGCCCCTCCACCGGCCACACCATTTTCGGCAATGTCGCCGAAACCGATATCGCGGTGATCGGCCCGCTCGCCCGCTCCGCCGGCGATCTCGGCCTCGCCCTCGATGCCATCGCCGGGCCGGAACCGATCGAGGCCGGGATGCAGCTCAAGCTGCCAAAACCGCGCCTGACCAGCTTCAAGGGCATGCGCGTCGCCATCATGACCAACCACGCGCTGGCCGACGTCGATCACGAGGTACAGGGCGAGTTGGAGGCGCTGGCGAAACATTTGCGTGCCCAGGGCGCCAAGGTCAGCATGACCGCCCGGCCGGACTACGACATCGCCCGCGGCCATGAGCTTTACGTGCTGATGCTACGCGCCATCACCGCCGGCCGCTACAGCGAGGCCGAGATGGAAGCCTTCGCCGCCGAGGCAAAGAAATACGAGCAGGGCGACCTCAGCTACCCCTCGCTGCTCGCGCGCGGGGTGCCGATGCGCCATGCCGAGTTCTACCGCTTCAACGAGGAGCGCGAGCGGATGCGCCGGGCCTGGTTCGAGTTCTTCCGCGGGCATGACGTATTCCTCTGCCCGGTCGGCGCCGGCACCGCGATGCCGCATATGCAGAGCGGTGAGCGCTGGGAGCGGATGATCCCCGTCAACGGAAAGCAGCAGCCGACCACCGACCAGATGTTCTGGGCCGGAATCTCCTGCTTTTTCCGCCTGCCCGGCACGGTGGCCCCGCTCGGCATCTCGAAATCCGGCCTGCCCTTCGGCGTGCAGATCGTCGGCCCGCAATATGGCGACCGCGCCACCATCGGCTTCGCCAAACTTCTCGAGAAATCCTGGCGCGCCTTCACCCCGCCGCCCGCCTTCGCAGGAGCATGAGATGAACCATCAGGCCACGTTGCGCATGCTCGACCGCCCCATCACCGACGCCCGCGCCTGGGTCGGTAAGGACCTCTCGCCGGCGGATTGGACCATCACACTCCCGGCCGAGGCGCTCGCCGAGCTACGCGACGTGCTCAAGCAACTCCGCCACGCCCCGCTCGACACGCTGCTGCTCGATCCCCGGGAT
>CAIWAJ010000093.1:0-10566 GCA_903910565.1 uncultured Rhodospirillales bacterium | reverse complement strand
TATACTGCGTCGCCGTTCCCGGCCCGCCGCCGGTCAGCACGAAGGTCTCATCGAAGGACTGCACGGCGCGGATCAGCCCGAGCACCAGCACCACCACCATGTTGGGCATCAGCAGCGGCAGCGTGATGCGCCAGAACACCCGGCCATGCGGCGTGCCGTCCATCTCCGCGGCCTCGTAGAGATCGGCCGGGATCGCCTGCAGGCCGGCCAGCAGGATCAGCGTGTAGAACCCCATATGGGCCCAGATGCTGATCACCACCGTCCAGGTGAAGGCCCAGGAGGGGTCGAGCAGGAAAGGCACGCGTGCGCCGCCGCCCGCGACGATCAGCGCGTTCAGCACGCCGTCCGGCTGGAGCACCCATTTCCAGATCAGTGCCACGACGACGGGCGAGAGCAACACCGGGTAGAAGAACACGGCGCGGAAAAAGCCGCGCCAGGCCATGCGCCGGTTCAGGATCAGCGCGGTGACCAGCGAGACCGCCACCAGCCCGATCACCTGGAAGGCGACGAACCAAGCGGTATTCGCCACCGCGCGCCAGAACCGGTCCTGCCGGCAACTGGCGATGACGCCGAACTGGTCGCAATCCAGCAATTCCGCGAAGTTCGAGGCGCCCACATAGGGCCGCTCGCTCGGCATCAGCTGGATGCCACCGGTGACCGCGTACCAGACGTTGAGGATCATTGGCGCGGCGACGAAAATGCCGAACACCAGCAGATTGGGCGCGACGAACACGTAGGGCATCCGTGCGGCGCCGATTGCGCGCTGCAAGGCTTCGAAGGGGGCGTCGATCAGGCGACCGAGGGCGCTCATGAGGAAGGAAGGGCTTCTTTTTGAAAAAAGAAGCAAAAACTTTCACCCGATTGCTGCGCGCCCTCCCGGGAGGGCACGCAGCAAATGGTCAGAAGTTTTTTGGTTATTTTTTTCAAAAAAGAACTCGCTTCCTTCACCGAACCCCCGCCGCCTTCAACCCATCCGCCAGATCCGACGTCATCCGCGCAAACGCGTCATCGAGCGACATTTCGCCGGCGATCGCCTGGTTCAGCCGCACGATCAGCGCGTTGAACATGATGCGGTTGCGCAGGTAGCCCTGGAGCTTGTAGGCGGTCGGGCTCAGTGCGGCGGCGTTGGCGGCGGCGGCCTCGAGCGACTTCTGCACCTGCTTCATGTCGGTCTTGTAGGCGATGCCCTTGGCCATCAGCCCGGCATGGGCGGTGAGGAACAGGGTGCGGGCGTGGTATTCCTCGTAGACCGGCTCGCTGGCGATATAGTCGAGCACGCGGGCGACGGCTTGCGGGTTCTTGGTGGTCTTGTAGGCGACGAGATGGGCGCCGCCGGGCATGCCGGTGCATCCGGCCGGGCCGCAGGGGGTGTTGACGCCGTGCCAGTCGAACGCATCGCCGATGGTTTTGGCGAATTGCGGGAACTGCCAGTTGCCGGAGAAGTAGAGCACCACCTGGCCGTTGGCGAACTCCTCATTGGCGCCACGATAGGCGGTGCCGCCGACCGAGCCCCAGATCTGCTTGGACATCGTGCCGTCACGGTGCCAGTCATAGATGAGCTTGGACATCGCCTTGAGCCCGTCATCCACCAGCACCGGCGTGTCGCCCTCGAAGAACTTGGCCCCCATGGAGATGGCGGGGCCGGCGACGCGGTGGCCGGAGCGGTCGATGGCGATGGGGATGGCCGCACCGGTCTTGGCGGCGACGGCGCGGGCGGCGATGCCCCATTCCTGCCAGGTGGTCTTGGGGCCGGGCAGCGGGATGCCGGCCTGCTGGAACAGGGTTTCGTTGACGATCGGCATGGTCACCGTCACCTGGGTCGGCAGCGAGAAGATGCCGGTGGTGTTGCCGGCCGGCCGTGTCCAGGGCAGCACGGCGGCGAAGTTTTTCTCCCAGTAGCCGCGATCCATCAGGAGTGGCCCGAGATCGAGATAGTAATCGGCCTGCCCACCGAGATCGGTGATGCGCGCCATGTCCGGCGCCTGGCCGGAGGAGACGAGCTGCGGCAGCGTCTCGTTGATTGCCTTGTAGGGCACCTGGTCAAGGATGACCTTGATGTCCGGGTTGGCCTTCTCGAACCGGTCGAGCAGGTCCCGCATCACCTCGCCTTCGTTGCCGTCATTGTACCACATGATGCGCACGTCGGTGGCGGCCTGGGCGAGTGCCGGCAGCAGAAGCGCGGCCCCAGCCAGGGCGGCGCGGCGAAGCAGAGTCTTCATCGGAGGCTCCTCATGTTCACCAGGCCCCATAGGCCGGATGCGTCGGCGGGATGGGCAGGCTCACCCGCTCGCCGGTGCGGGCGGAATGGTAGATGGCGGTGATCAGCTCAAGCGAGGCGCGGGCTTCCGCCACCGTCACCGGCGGCGGCGTGCCGGCTTCGAGGCTGGCGTGGAACGCCTCGAACTGCCGCGCGAACCCCTCCTTGCCGCGCGGCGCGCCCTCAAGCGCGTCGTTCAGCCAGGCATGGTCCCGGGGCGCCTTGGGAATGAAGTTCCACGGCTCGCGCGAGCTGGCATAGACCTCGCCATGGCTCTCGATGGTGACGTTCTCCGCCATGATGCGTAGGCGGGAGATCTCGTCCGCCGAGCCGAGGGTGACGGAGAGCACGGCAATCGACCCATCCGCCATTTCCAGCACCGCCCCGCCGCAATCCTCGGTCTCGATCGGATTGACCCGGATCGTCGTCGTCGCGCTGACGGATTTCACTGGGCCGACCAGGGTGGTCAGCATGTCATGGATATGGATGGCATGGCCGAGAAACGCGCCGCCGAGTTCATAGGCCTTCGTCCCGCGCCACTTGATCGCGTAGTAGTCGGCCCCGCGCGTCCAATGGGTCTGCGCGGTGGTCAGGAACACCTTGCCCGCCGCGCCGCTGTCGATCACGTGCCTGGCCCGCGCCAGCCCATTGCCGAAGCGAGCCTGGAACACCGGCATCACCACCCCGCCGGTTTCCGCCACCACCGCCTCGACCTGATCGACCTCGGCGAGCGAACCCACCAGCGGCTTCTCGCACACCACATGCTTACCGGCCCGCAGCGCCCGCGTGATCGCCTCCAGATGCAGGAACGGCGGCAGGCAGATATCGATGATGTCGATATCCCCGCGCCCCAGCAGCTCTTCATCGAACTCGTCATGCAGGTCCGGCATCCCCACCGCCACCTTCGCCGCCAGCGAGGCCGCGCGGGTGGTGTCCCGATCGCAAATCACCGCGACCTCGAACAGCTCGGGATTGGCGTTGTACCCCTCGACGTGGCGGGCACCGATGCCTGCGCCCACGACGGCGACGCGATAGCGGCGGCTCATGCTGATCTCCCTGACGAAATGGCGTGTTCATCCGCGCCGCGGCTGAACAAATGCGCGGCGCCCTCGATGGCGACCCGCACCTCCTCCTCCGCGCGCAGCAAAGTCTGGCCCGGCCGGCGTACGGTCAACCGCGCCCCATTGGCCAGCATCACGTAGACGTAGCTCTCGCCGCCCATCTGCTCGACGATTTCAACCACCCCCGGCAGCCCCTCGCCATCGGTGAACCCGAGATGCTCCGGCCGCACCCCCAGCGTCACCGCCTCCCCCTCCGTGGTCTCCCGCGCCGCCGCGACCGCCAGGCTCGGCAACCCCTCGAACGCCACCGCCCGCCCGCCCACGGCATTGCCATCGAGAAAATTCATCCGCGGCGAGCCGATGAACCCCGCGACGAACTTGTTCGCCGGCCGATTATACAACTCCAGCGGCGTCCCCTGCTGCTCGATCCGCCCCGCCCGCAACACCACGATCCGATCGGCCATCGTCATCGCCTCGGTCTGGTCATGCGTCACGTAGATCATCGTCGCCTTCAGCCGCTTGTGCAGCGCCGTCAGCTCAACGCGCATCTGCACCCGCAACTCCGCATCGAGATTGGACAGCGGCTCATCGAACAGGAAAATCCCCGGCTCACGCGTCACCGTCCGCCCGATCGCCACCCGCTGCCGCTGCCCGCCCGACAACTGCCCCGGCTTGCGCCCCAGCAGATGCTCGATCTGCAGCATCCGCGCCGCCTCGGCCACCCGCCGCTCCACCTCGCCCCGCGCCATCCGCTGGTTCTCCAGCCCGAATGCCAGGTTCTGCCGCACCGTCATGTGCGGATACAGCGCGTAGGACTGGAACACCATCGCCAGCCCCCGCTCCGCCGCGCGCCGCTGCGTCACATCCGCGCCGTCAATCAAAATCTGCCCACCATCGGGCCGATCGAGCCCCGCGATCATCCGCAGCAACGTCGACTTCCCGCATCCGGACGGCCCGACGAACACCACGAACTCCCCCTGCGCGATATCGAGATCAACGCCATGGATCACCCGCAACAGGCCGAATTCGCGCACAATGCCGCGCAGACTAAGGGTCGACACCCCTACCCTCCCCATCCGCCAGCCGCATCGCGCTTCCCGCCATTCCCGCCCAGTCCCCACGCGGCGCTCCCTGTGCCGCTTGCCGCCACGCTAAACCGCCCGTCCCCTGCCGGCAACATTGCGCCCATGATGCGTGGCCAAGCCCCGCCGCGGCCGCTAATCTCCCCCCATCACCAGAACGCCGGACAACACGGCGCCGGAGGCCACATGGACTACCCCTATGACGTCGGCGCCTACACCCGCAAAATCACCACCGCCTCGCCCGACGCCCAGCTTTGGTTCAACCGCGGCCTCAACTGGTGCTTCGGCTTCCACCACGAGGAAGCCGTCGTCTGCTTCCAGCACGCCCTCAAAGCCGACCCCGACTGCGCCATGGCCCATTGGGGCGTCGCCTACGCCACCGGCCCCAACTACAACTACCCCTGGGACAAGCAGGACGAGAAAGCCAAGGCCAAAAACCTCGCCATCGCCTTCGACGCCATCCAGGCCGCCCTCACCCTCGCCCCCGCCGTCACCCGCGCCGAACGCACCCTCATCGAGGCCCTCGCCACCCGCTTCCCCCAGCGCGACCCCATCGAGGACCAGGCCCCCTGGAACCTCGCCTTCACCGCCGCCATGCGCGCCGCCCACCGCGCCTTCCCGCGCGACCTCGACATCCGCCTGGTCTTCGTCGAAGCCATCCTCAACCAGACCCCCTGGCTGATGTGGGACCTCAAAACCGGCGAACCGACCGAAGGCGCCGGCACGCTCGAAGCCCAGGAGGTCCTGGAAGCCGGCTTCCGCACCGTCCCCGGCGCCACCGCCCATCCCGGCCTGCTCCACCTCCACATCCACCTCATGGAAATGTCGCCCCACCCGGAAAAGGCCCTGCTCAGCGCCGATCGCCTGCGCGAGCTCTGCCCGGACATGGGCCACCTCGTCCACATGCCCTCCCACATCGACATCCAATGCGGCGAATACCGCGACGCCATGCTGTGGAACCAGAAAGCCATCGTCGCCGACCGCAAATACTACGATCGCGCCGGCGCCCTGAACTTCTACTCCGGCTACCGCTTCCACAACTACCACTTCGCCGCCTACGGCGCGATGTTCCTCGGCCAGTTCGCCCCCGCCCTCGCCGCCGCCAACGGCCTCATCGAAACCATGCCCGAAGCCCTGCTCCGCATCCCCTCCCCCCCCATGGCCGACTTCCTGGAGAGCTGGTACGCCGTCCGCCTCCACGTCCTCGTCCGCTTCGGCAAATGGCAGGACCTCATCGAACACCCAATCCCCGAAGACCAGGAGCTCTACCTCACCACCACCGCCACCACCCACTACGCCCGCGGCGTCGCCCACGCCGCCCTCGGCAACGTCCCTGCCGCCGAAGCCGAGCAAACCCTCTTCCGCGCCGCCGCCGCCCGCATCCCCGAAACCCGCCGCCACATGGTCAACGTCAGCGCCCCCCAGGCCCTCGCCATCGCCGAACACATGCTCGAAGGCGAAATCGCCTATCGCCGCGGCCAACACGCCGCCGCCTTCGCCAGCCTCCGCGCCGCCATCGCCCTCGAAGACGCCCTGCCCTACGAAGAACCCTGGGGCTGGATGCAACCCGTCCGCCACGCCCTCGGCGCCCTGCTGCTCGAACAAGGCCACATCGCCGAAGCGGAGGCCACCTACCGCGAAGACCTCGGCCTCGCCGGCGCGCTCCCCCGCGCCCAAATCCACCCCGACAACGTCTGGGCGCTCCGCGGCCTCCTCACCTGCCTCGAACGCCGCGGCGAGCACACCGAGGCAAACCTCATCCGCCAACGCCTCGATTTCGCCGCCGCCCGCGCGGATACCGACGTCGCGGTCTCCTGTTTTTGCGCGCGCGGGTAGGGGAAGAAAACAAGCGGTCGCTTTTTTGAAAAAAAGCTCCGCAAAAAACTTCTATCCGTTTGCTGCCGTCATGCTGTCCTTACGCTCCCTCAGACCGCCGAGCGGCTTCGTCTATCCCGCCGCCTCATGAGAAGCAGCGGCACGAGGCCAGTCGCGGTGATCGCCGACATCACCCACCAGGCCAGGCGAAAGGCGGCCATGCGTGCCTCCACCGAGGCCGGGGCGCCGATGATGGCGACGAACACCGCGACGCCGACCGCGAAGCCGATCTGACGCACCATGTTGATCACGCCAGAGCCGGTGGCGAAGGATGAGGCTGGCAGCGCCGAACTGGCGAACCCCATCAAGGTCGGCAGTGTCAGCCCGACGCCGATGCCGGATGGTATGGTGCAGAGAATGGCGAAGCCGAGGTCCGGGTGCGGCCCGGCCAGTTGCGCCCAGACGATGACGCCAGCGGCGAACGTGACCAGTCCGGCCACCACCACCGCCGCGGAGCCGAACCGCTTGATCAGTCGGCCCGCCAGCAGCAGCGAGGTGACCGGAACCATGAACGGGCCGGGTGCGATGGCGAGGCCAATGGTCATGGCGTCCCAGTGCCAGACGCTCTCCTCCCACAACACGAGCGACAGCAGGAACCCGCCAAAAGCGGTCGAGAACGGCGCCATCGTCAGGGTCGCGCGGGTGAAATCGCGGATGCGGAACAGCGCGGGGTCGATGAACGGATTGTCCGAGCGCAGGCAATGGATCACGAACACGCCAAGCATCACCGCCGCCGCGGCGAAGCTGAGCTGAACCCGGGAGTCATGCCAGCCCCAGTCGTTCAGCTTCACGATCCCGAAGGTCAGCGTGGCGATCCCGGCGGTGATCAGCGCCGCCGCCCAGACATAGGGCGCGGCAACATCATGGCCGGCGACCCGCGGCAGCTTGATCCAGCCGACCAGCAGGGCGAGCAGGCCGATCGGCACGTTGACCAGGAAGATCCAGCGCCAACTGGCCGCAACCAGCAGGCCGCCGACCAACGGCCCAAGTGCCGCGGCAAACCCGCCGACCGCCGCCCAGACCCGCACCGCGCCCCCCCCGGCGCTCTGGCGGGAAGGTCGCCAGGATCAGCCCAAGCGAGGTCGGCGTCAGCAGCGCCGCGCCGGCCGCCTGCACCAGCCGGAAGGCGACCAGGGCCGCGACGCTGTTCGCCAGCGCGCAGGCGGCCGAGGCGGCGGTGAACAGGGCGATTCCCACCAGAAAACTGGTGTTGCGCGGAAAGCGCTCCGCCACCCGGCCGCAGAACACCAGCAAGGCCGCGTAGACGATCGCGTAGCCGTTGAGGATCCAGGATAACGTCCCGAGGTTCGGCTGGTTGAATTCCGCGGCGATGTTCGGCAGCGCGACATTGACGATGAACAGATCGAGATTGGCCAGCACGATACCGGCGCAGACGATGGCCAGGACCTGGCCCGGGCGCGCGGCCGCAGTCATGCGGCGTCTCCACCAGTGCGATATCGCGCCGCGGGGCGGGCAAGCGACAAGTTCGGCCCCAGGGCGAGACGCGCATCGTCGAACCGTGCCCAGTCAGCCTGGTCCGGCAGCGATGGGATGGTGACGACTTCGCCGAGATCGAGGCCCGCCAGCGCGGCATCGACCATGTCGCCGGCGTCCATCAGCCGGTCGGCCGGCATCGCCGCCATGTCGATCCCGGCCTTGCCCCAAAGTTCGGTCCGCGTGGCACCGGGCAGCACCGCCTGCACACGGATGCCTTTGCCCGCCAGTTCCGTATGCAAGGACAAGCTGAGGTTCAGCAGGAAGGCCTTGGAGCCGCTGTAGACGGCGCCGAACCGCTCGGGCGCGAGGGCCAGGACGGAGGAGACGTTGATCAGCGTGCCGGCGCCGCGCGCCACGAAGCCTGCCACCGCCGCGTGGGCCAGGCGCAGTGCCGCGGTGATATTGATGTCCACCATCGCTTCCAGCCGATCCACGTCCGAGCCCAGCATCGGCCCGGCGACCGCGATGCCGGCGTTGTTGACCAGCATGCCGATCGCCGCGCCCTGGCGCAGGCGCCGCTCGACACGCAGCAGATCGGCGCGGGAGGCGAGATCGGCCGGGAACACCTCCACGGCACGGCCGGTATCGGCGCGCAGGCGTGCAGCCACGGCATTGAGCCGGGCCTCGTCGCGCGCCACGAGGATCAGGTCAGTGCCGCGCCGGGCGAGCCGGTCGGCGTAGACGGCACCGATGCCGGCCGAGGCGCCGGTGATGAGGGCGGTGTTTGCGGTGGGCATGGCTGGGCTCCATGGAGAGATGTTTTGATGACGACCGTCATGTTTGACATTATTAGTGGCGGCCGCCATTATAATTGTCAAGTCCGCGTCGTGCGGCGGAAGAGGTGGGGCCATGCGGGTTTCGAAGGAGAAGGCGGCGGAGAATCGGGAGCGCATCCTGACCGAGGCGGCGCGGTTGTTCCGCGAGCACGGCTTGGCAGGCATTGGTGTCGACGCCCTCACCCACGCCGCGGGGCTGACCCATGGCAGCCTCTACAGCCAGTTCGGATCGAAGGATCGTCTGGCGGAGGCGGCGATGGAACATGCGCTGACGACGAGTTCAGCGCGGATGCGCGACGCTGCAACGCTGGCGGAGTTTGTCACGCGCTATCTCTCGCAGGACCATCGGGATCGTCGCGGCGATGGCTGCGTGATGGCGGCGCTGGTCGGTGAGATGCCACGACAGGCGGGCAGCATCCGGAATCGCTTCACCAGTGCCGTGCGGGCGCTGAGCAAGCGGATCGCGGGCTTCCTGCCGCGTGGCCGCGAAACGGAGGATGAGGCGCTGGCCGTTGTCGCGACCTTACTGGGTGCGCTGATCCTCGCGCGCGCGGTCGACGATCCGACATTGTCCGATCGCATCTTGGCGGCCACGCGAAGGAAGTTGGCCGAAAGCTAGACGTCCGGCGTCACAGGGACCGATCAGCCGATCCCTCGTCCGACCCCGGCTGACACGTCGTTGAAACCACCGCTGGAAAGGCGCGTCGCCGCACCCGTCCCGACGTCCGCGACCGCCTGTGGCGGAGGCCGCCCTCGCCCATAAGCGGCCTCATAGGAATATCGGAAAGACCACTCCAGGACGGTCATGCCGCCGATGGTTGCGAGTATGATCAAAACCTGACTTCGCACAGCGCTGGCGCAACGTCTCGTGTGGCGACCCCAGATCGAGACGCCGCGCCGGTCGATCATCAAAAACCCCGCGATATCCACCTCCCCGCCCGGCCGCCCCGCCCCTCACGGCCAGACCGGCACCTGAAATGCGCGTCTTGGCGTCGATCACGATATTCCCCGGCTCGATCAACCCCTTCGCCAGCAGCGGGCCGCGGGGAAGCAGCCGGAGGGGTCCGTCCGAGGATCTGTCAACGACGGTTTGTTCCTCTGCCAGGACAGCCGGGGGAACAAGGAAGCACTCCTTTTTTGAAAAAAAGGAGCAAAAAACTTTCATTCCATTGGCTTGTACCGCTCCCACCATCCAGGGATGGCACGCCAGCGGCAACGAAGTCAGGAAAAGTTTTTTTGGTTCTTTTTGTTCACAAAAAGAACTGCTTTCCTTCCTTCACCCGATGACCCCCGCCCATTTACCCCTCCCCCGCCGCGTGCCGGAAACGGCCATTTTGCCCCGCCCAAGGCAATAAACTCACCATGAGATGATATAAATTCATAAAATCCCCAAATTACAGGATTTTAACTTCTAAATACGATCAAATACCTTGTCATCCCCAGCGAAACCCCCTATATTCCCCCAATCAACCCAGGAGCCCCCATGTCATCCCCCACCGCCCCCGCAATGGACGCCGCGTCCGCCGTCGCGCAAGCGATCGGCCGGATTCTGCTTGCCATGCTGGATGCGATCTTCGGGGACATCTCGGGCCTCGCCCCCCGCCACCCCATTCGCCGCGCCCACGCCCGCGCACAGCGCCACATCGAACGCTACGTCGCCGCCCTCGCCACCGCCCTGTCCACCCCCGAGGAAGCCCCGGCCGACGACACCCCCCTCACGCCCAAACCGCGACCGGCCCCCGCCCGACACGCGCCCCACAACCGGGTCGCGATCCCCGCCGCCCTCTTGCGCCAGCAAACCCGCGCCCCGCCGCCTAGACGCTGGCTGGCACGTGTCGCAGAGGCATGTCTAAATTGTTACGTTATCAGAATTAAAAGGCTAATACCAATGCTCCGAGAGTGTGACTCTGGGGGGATTCCGCGACGCGGTGCTGGTGTGATTCTGTATCGGGCGAACGATGGAGGTTCGCCATGCCGCTTGCGCTTCGGGTTGATTTTGATGCTGCTGGGCTTCGGAT
>CAIWAJ010000092.1:0-1502 GCA_903910565.1 uncultured Rhodospirillales bacterium | reverse complement strand
GTGCGGATGATATCGGTATGCGGGAGCATGGGCGTGTGTCGCGCCCCGTCGCCGCGGCGTCAACCGCTGGCCATCTCGGCATCGGCCGGATTGCTGCTAGAATGCGCCATGCACGCGCCACTTCGCCTCCATGTCACCGCCAACCTCGCCGAGGGTGCGGACATCGCCGCCACCCCCGGCCAGGCGCATTACCTCGGCGCCGTAATGCGCCGCGCCGCCGGTGATCCGCTGCTGCTGTTCAACGGTCGCGACGGCGAATGGGCTGGCAGCATCACCGCGATCCGCAAAGACAAGGCGCAGTTCGGCGTGGACCGGCAGACCCGGCCGCAATCGATGGAGCCGGACATTTGGCTGCTCTTCGCCCCCCTCAAGCGCGATGCGACCGACCTCGTGGCGCAAAAAGCGACCGAGCTTGGTGCCGCCGCCCTGCTGCCGGTGTTCACCGAGCGGACCAATGCCGGGCGGGTCAATCTCGAGCGCCTTGCCGCGATCGCCGCTGAGGCAGCCGAGCAATGCGAGCGGCTCAGCGTGCCGGTCGTCCATCCCCCCCGCCATTTGACCGATGTGCTCGCGGATTGGCCCGCCGGGCGACGCCTGGTGGTGGCGGCCGAGCGAAGCGATTCGCCGCCGATCCGTGCCGCGACGGGGCCGGTTGCCCTGCTGATCGGCCCGGAAGGGGGTTTCACGCCGCTGGAGCTTGACCTTTTGGCCCGGCATGCCTTTGTACACCCGGCTTCCCTCGGACCGCGCATCCTGCGGGCCGACACGGCTGCCATCGTCGGGTTGGCTCTTCTGCAAGCGACTTCCGGCGGCTAAGACTGCTCGCAACCGCGCCGCCGCGCCTGAAGGAACATTCAACGATGTCCAATCCCGGGGATGTAGATCAAACACCGATCACCTCGATGCGCCAGTTGGCTGAATATATCGCCGTCGGCTGCAAGCCGGCCGAGCGTTTCACCATCGGCACCGAGCACGAGAAATTCGGCTTCTCCACCACCGATTTCCGTTCGCCGCCCTATGAGCCCAATGGCATCCGCGCCATCCTCGAAGGGATTGGCGCCACCGGCTGGGAGCCGATTCTCGATCGCGGCAACCCGATCGGCCTGAAACGCGGCTTCGCCTCGGTCTCGCTGGAGCCGGCCGGGCAGCTTGAGCTTTCGGGTGGTCTGATGCCGACGCTGCATGACACGCTGTCGGAAATCGAGGACCACTACGCCGATGTCCGCGCGGTGGCCGCCCCGCTCGGCCTCGGGTTCTCCGCGCTCGGCTTCCACCCCATGCAGACCCGCGAGCAGATGCCGTGGATGCCCAAGGGGCGGTACGCCATCATGAAGCGCTACATGCCGCTGGTCGGCACTCGCGGGCTCGATATGATGACGCGCACCTGTACCGTGCAGGTCAACCTCGACTACAGCAGCGAAGCCGACATGGTGAAGAAGCTGCGCGTTTCGCTGGCGCTGCAACCGCTGGCCACCGCGCTGTTCGCCAATTCGCCGTTCTAC
>CAIWAJ010000091.1:0-3654 GCA_903910565.1 uncultured Rhodospirillales bacterium | reverse complement strand
GCTTCGGCCATGCGGGATTGGTCCCACGACACTTTTTTCGCGAGATCGGAGATGATCTCGCAGCCGTTCTCGGTGATGCGGACGCGGCCGGTGTCCTTGCCCTCGGCGTGCCGCAACGTGGCGGCGGCATCGCCGAAGCGCTGGTGCCCGGCGAGGTTCATGAGATCGCCGAGCCGCTTGGCTTCGGCCTTCATCTCGTCGACGTCCTCGACCAGCACGGCGAGCTGGTCGACGGGCAGACGGGCGATCTGCGGCACGTCCATGCCCTGCAAATCGGCCAATCGAGGTCTATTGTTCAGCATATGTTCTCCATTCGGATTGAGGACAGGCACAGGCGGGGCGATCCTCGGTGTCAGGCGACGTCGCGGGCGATAGCGTCGTTGGCAGGAACCGGGCCCAACTCGATGTCACGGCGGCGGGCGCGCCGGTCGGTATCGAGGTCGGCATCGCACCGGGCACTGCGGCCGGCGATCTCGAGCCAGACATGCAGCGGCAGGACGACGAAGGGGGCAGCGCGGTCGCGCCAGAGGAACAGGGCGTCATTGCCGCCGAGCCAGCGCTCAAGGGTGCGGAACCCATCGCCGTCGCCGCGGGCCTTGACCTCGGCCTTTACCGGCGCGCTGCCGCGGACGTAGAGATCGACGTCGGCGCCATTGCCGCGGTAGTGCGTGGCGCCGGACAACGGCACCCGTTCGGCGCGGAGGCCGCATTTGCTGTGCAGGTCGACGATGGCGCGCTCGCGGCGCAGGCCCTTGTCACGTGATGCCTTACCCATGGCGATGGCTCCTGAGCGAGCCGAGTTCGGCGAGCAGGCGCTCGTCGACCGGGCGGTTGCTGAGACGTGCGGCCAGCGCCACGGCCGACCAGTAGCGGGCGGGAATGCCGCGGCGGCGCCACGCGCGGACGGTGACGGCTTCGACGTCAAGCACCTCGGCGAGTTCGGCGGCGCTGGGCCACAGACCGATGACCCCGGCGAAGCTGGTAGGCAGGGCGAGTGGGCGGGAAAGCCCGGTTGACCGGCGCTTGGACTGAGAGCGACTGGGTGATGTGTGCTGGCTCATAGGCCGGACAAAAACATAAAGTCACGTCACAAAATAGGCTTGTTCTGAAAAAAATTAAGCGCTACACACTCCCAAGGAAAGCGCTACATAATGCAACGCATGGAACATACATCAGACCGTCTGAAACGCATTCGCGAGGAGAAGGGCATCGGCAGTGGCGCCGAGTTGGCCCGTCTCGCGGGCATCCCGGAAGCCACCTATCGTGCCTATGAGGCCGGGCGACGACCGCTGACGCCGCGAGCGGCGCGCGAGTTGGCGGTGCCGCTGGGCATCACCTGGCAGGCCCTGTTGTTTGGTCATGAGGCTGCGGCGCTAGAGGGCTTGGTGACCACCGCGGTGCAGGCCTCGGCACTGCTCGGTCAACGTGCCAGCCGCAAGCCCGAGGCGGCGACGGCTCTGCCGGGTCGGTCGCTGTCGGCCGAACTGGTGGTGATGGCAGGAGATAGCTGGGCTTTGCTGCCGGTTTACGATGCGCGGGCCTCCGCAGGACCGGGGCGGGCGATCGACAGCGAGACCGTGCTCTACCGCATCGCCTTCCGCGAGGATTGGCTGCGCTCCATCACCAATGCGCCGCTCGATCAGTTGGCGGTGATCACGGTGGACGGTGACTCCATGGAGCCGACGCTGCGCCAGGGAGATTCGGTCCTGGTCGACTTCGGGCAGAAGCGGCCGCAGCGGAAGGACGGGATCTATGTCATCCGCACCGATGGCGGATTGCAGATCAAGCGGCTGCAGGTCGAGGTCGCGGAGGGCAAGCTCTCCATCCTGTCGGACAACAAGCAGTATGACGCCCAGCGCAGTGTCAGCCCGAACGACGTCGCCGTGGTCGGTCGGGTGATCTGGCTGGGACGGCAAATCGGCTCCTGAGGTCGGGATTGACGCACCGGTAGATTTTATCGTAGCGCTACAAAAACGCACTCCCCGCGAGGTGGAGCGATTTGTATTGTCGCGCGATGCATCGCCCCAGTAGCACCGAACGCAGCGTCAATCCGCATCTCCCACCCGACCTCCAAGAGGTCTGCGCCCTCCTGGCGCGCGGTCTGCTTCGGCTCCGCGGGCGAGAGGCGACGGTAACACAAGTAACTGACTCCGTTGGAGAATGTTGCCTCGACTTCACTGCCTACCAGCGCGGTCATGCGAAACCGAAAATCCGGAGACGCACATGACCGAACCCATCCCCACCATCGCCAAGGACACCGTCCTTGCCCGCCTCGCCGCGCTCAAGACGACGCCGATCGCAGATTTGAAGCAGCAGTGGCGCACGCTGTTCGGCACGGAGCCGCCGCCGTTCAGCAAGACCTACATCCAGTCGCGGCTCGGGTATCGCATCCAGGAGTTGGCTTATGGCGGACTGAAGCCGGAGACGGTGGCACGCCTCGAGGCGCTGGGCGAGCAACTCGACGGCGGCAATATCGTCCTGCGCCGCATCCGCCATGATGCCAAGCCGATCGCCGGCACGCGCCTGATCAGGGAATGGCAGGGGGTGCAGCACTGTGTCACGGTCCAGGCCGACGGCTATGAATGGCAGGGGCGGCCCTACAAATCCCTGTCCGCGGTGGCCCGTGCCATCACCGGCACGCGGTGGAATGGCCTGGTGTTCTTCGGCGTGAAGAACCAGCGGGGGTTTGCATGAGCAAGAAGCCCACCGCTGCGATGCCCGCGACGACCCGCAAGACCCGCTGCGCCATCTACACCCGCAAGTCGACCGACGAGGGATTGGACAAGGAATACAACACGCTCGACGCCCAGCGCGATGCCTGCGAGGCCTATATCGCGAGCCAGCGCCACGAGGGCTGGCTCGCGCTGCGTGACCGCTACGATGACGGCGGCTACTCCGGCGGCACGCTGGAGCGGCCGGCCCTGAAGCGGTTGATGGCCGACATCGCGGCAGGCAGGGTGGATGTTATCGTTTGTTATAAGATCGATCGCCTCAGCCGCGCCCTGATGGACTTCTCGAAGCTGGTCGAGGTTTTCGACGCGAACGGGGTTACTTTCGTCTCGGTAACTCAGTCGTTCTCCACAACGACAAGCATGGGCCGCCTAACGCTGAATATCCTGCTCAGCTTTGCCCAATTCGAACGCGAATTGATTGGTGAGCGCATCCGGGACAAATTCGCCGCCTCCCGCGCCCGCGGCATGTGGATGGGCGGGAAGGTGCCGCTCGGCTACGACGTGAAGGACCGCAAGCTGGTGGTCAATGCGGCCGAGGCGGCGACGGTGCGGATGATCTTCGAGCAGTTCATCGAGGTCGGCTCCTGCACTGAACTGGCCAAGATGCTGCAGGACAAGAGGGTGATGACCAAGACGGGTCGGCCGATCGACAAGGGCTACCTCTACAAGTTGCTGGCCAACCGCACCTACATCGGCGACGCGCCCCACAAGGGCATGATCCACAAGGGTGAGCATGAGGCCATCGTGCCGTTGGACTTGTGGAACCGGGTGCACGCGATGCTGCAAGTCAGTCCGCGCACCAAGGCCAACCAGAACCGCTCGCAGACGCCGGCGCTGCTGCGGGGCCTGCTCTTCGGGATCGACGGGCGGGCCATGTCGCCAGTGCACACGCTGCGGCGGGGGCGGCAATATCGATACTACG
>CAIWAJ010000090.1:0-3635 GCA_903910565.1 uncultured Rhodospirillales bacterium | reverse complement strand
GAAGCTGGATCGGGGGTATCTTGGCCGGATTTTGATGCTCACCCTGCTGGCACCGGATATCGTGGAGGCGATCATGGATGGCCGGCAGCCGGCGGAACTCGGGGTTCACGTGCTGCGGGAGGGGTTTCCGGTGGAGTGGGGCAGGCAGCGCTCAGCCCTCGCGCTCTGAAATGCTCGGATAAACGCCCAATACCTCTTCATGTGTCATCCTGTCAGAGGCGGACGCACAGGTCCGATCCTTAGCCAACCCGATGGCGGTTGACCGAGCCGGGCAACGCCCTACGCTGAGCTTCCTACACCGGAGGACCAGCCCATGGAGAGCAAGATGAAGCGTCGCCACCTGCTTGCAGCGGCAGCCACCTCGGCGGGTATCGCGTCCTTGGGCCTGTCCCGACCCGCGTTAGCGCAGGCCAGTGCGCGCACCCTGCGGTTTATCCCCGAAGGCAATCTGCAGAACCCTGACCCCATCTGGACCAGCACGACGGTTGCCCGCAATTTCGGCTACATGGTGTGGGACACGCTGTACGGCGTGGACGAAGCCATGGCGCCTAAACCACAGATGGTGGAAAGCCATGAGGTCAGTGCCGACGGTTTGACATGGCGTATGAAGCTGCGCGAGGGCCTGAAGTTCCATGACGGCACTCCGGTTAGGTCGGCCGACTGTGTCGCGTCGGTGTCGCGCTGGATGAAGCGTGACGGCTTCGGTCTGAGGCTCGAAGTCGCGCTGAACGAGATGCGCGTGGTGGACGATCGCAGCTTCGAGTTCCACCTAAAGCGGCCGTTCCCGCTGCTGGCGCATGCGCTGGGCAAGCCGACAGCCAACGTCTGCTTCATCATGCCAGAGCGGGTGGCGCGCACGGACGCCAACAAGCAGATCGACGATTACACCGGCTCTGGCCCTCTGGTGTTTTTGCGTGACCAGTGGGTACCCGGTGCGTCGGCCGCGTTCGCCCGCAATGCTGCCTACGTGCCGCGGCAGGAAGCGCCGAGCTTTGTTGCAGGCGGCAAGATGATCAATTTCGACCGCATCGAATGGAAGGTCATCCCGGACTCGTCGACTGCCGCCGCGGCAATGCAGAACGATGAGGCTGACTGGTGGCAGACGCCTACACCGGACTTGCTCGCGTTGCTGCGCAAGGCGCGCGGGGTGTCGGTCGACCGGTTGGACACGGTCGGGGCCGTGGCCGTGATGCGGTTCAACATGCTGCAGCCGCCGTTCGACAACGTGAAGCTGCGCCGGGCCATACTGCCGGCGATCAACCAGGCGGATTTCATGGCAGCCGCAATGGGGAGCGAGACGGACCTGTTTTCCCTCAACGTTGGTGTCTTCACGCCCGGCTCGCCCTTGGCGAATACGGCTGGGCTGGACGTGCTGTCGGGGCCGCGTGACCTGGAGAAGGCCAAGCGCCTAGTGGCCGAGAGCGGCTACAAGGGGGAGCGGGTGGTGTTCGTGGCGCCCACTGACTATCCGGTGCTGTTTGCCTACTGCCAGGTCGGCGCCGACCTGCTGCGCAAAGTGGGGCTGAACGTCGATTTCCAGGCCTCGGACTGGGGCACCATGGTGACCCGCCGGAACAATCGTGGTCCTGTGGAATCCGGGGGCTGGAGCGCATTCTGCACGTCTTGGGAAGGGTTGAACCTCGCTGACCCCGGCGCGCACGCACCCATCGGTGGCCAGGGGGACAAGGGCTGGTTCGGTTGGTACTCCAGCCAGAAGATGGAGGACCTTCGCAGCGCTTGGTTCGACGCACCGGATTTGGCGACGCAGAAGAAAGTGGCTGAGCAGATCCAACTGCTGGTGTGGGAGGAGGCACCCTACTACCCGCTCGGCCAGGGGTTCCAGCCGATTGCCCGGCGCACCAACCTCACCGGGATCGTCAAGTCACCTTTCCCTCTGTTCTGGAACGTCCGTAAGGCCTGATCGGTCTCGTCTGGTTTGCGCAAGGGGCGTCAAATTTCTGCGGCTGCGCCACCCCGATAGTTCGGGGAGACGGCTACGCTAGCGCCGACCGACAGCGCGCTGATCAAGGCGCTGGCGCGGGCCCATCGATGGAGGAGGATGCTGGACGATGGCCGTTACGGGTCGGTCAGCGAGTTGGCCGCGGCGGAGAAATTGGAGCGCGGCTATTTCTGCCGCATTCTGATGCTGACGCTGGTGCTCCCTGCATTGTGGAGGCGATTGTGGAAGGTTCGCTGCAGGCGGTACGCGTGGTGCACGTGCTGCACGAGAGGTTTCTGGCGGAGTGGGGGAGCAGCCTTTTTGGTCACGCGCATCGCGGCATGAGCCACAACGTATGATGTCGGAACGATTGCCGGTCGCCGGATATGGTGCATACTTCGTGTGCCAAATCAGCGAGCGACATGGATAAGAAAGCTCTCAGCGAACGGGACATCTGCACGAAGTTCATCACGCCTGCCCTGAGGGCCGCTGGATGGGACGAGGTATCGCAGATCCGCGAGGAGGTGCCCTTTACAAAGGGGCGCATCATCGTGCGGGGAAAGCTCGTCAGCCGAGGGCAAGGCAAGCGCGCCGACTATATCCTCTACATCAAACCCAACATCCCGCTCGCCGTCATCGAGGCCAAGGACAACACCCACAGCGTCGGCCATGGCATCCAGCAAGCGCTGGAATACGCCACCACCCTCGATCTGCCCTTTGTGTTCGCATCCAACGGCGACGGCTTCGTATTCCATGACCGCACTGGCCAAAGCAGCCCGCCAGAAGCCAACCTCACCCTCGACGCCTTCCCCTCTCCGGACGAACTCTGGCGCCGCTACCGGGCCTGGAAGGGCCTCTCAGAGGCCTCCGAAACCATCGTCCTGCAGGACTACTACGACGACGGCAGCGGCAAGGCCCCCCGCTATTACCAGGTCAGCGCCGTCAACGCCGCCATTGAAGCCATCGCCAAGGGCCAGGACCGCATCCTCCTCGTCATGGCCACCGGCACCGGCAAGACCTACACCGCCTTCCAGATCATCTGGCGCCTCTGGAAGTCCGGCTCCCGCAAACGCATCCTCTTCCTCGCCGACCGCAACGTGCTGATCGACCAGACCATGGTGAACGACTTCCGCCCCTTCGGCGCAGCCATGGCCAAGCTCTCCACCAACGCCAAGACCATCGAACGCGCCGACGGCACTAACGTCGATCTCACCCTCGCCCTCGACAAGAAGCGCCGCATCGACACCGCCTTCGAGGTCTACCTCGGCCTCTACCAGGCTATCACCGGCCCCGAGGATCGCCAGAAGCTCTTCCGCGAATTCTCCCCCGGGTTCTTCGACCTCATCGTCATCGACGAATGCCACCGCGGCAGCGCCGCCGACGACTCCGCCTGGCGCGAAATCCTCGACCACTTCTCCGCCGCCACCCATATCGGCCTCACCGCCACCCCCAAAGAGACCAAATACGTCTCCAACATCGCCTACTTCGGCGACCCCGTTTACTCCTACTCCCTCAAACAAGGCATCCGCGACGGCTTCCTCGCCCCCTACAAGGTCGTCAAGGTCCACATCGACCGCGACATCGAAGGCTACCGACCCGAAAAAGGCCAGACCGACCGCGAAGGCGAAGAGATCGAGGACCGCATCTACAACACCAAGGACTTCGACCGCACCCTCGTGCTCGATGACCGAACCCG
>CAIWAJ010000089.1:0-7004 GCA_903910565.1 uncultured Rhodospirillales bacterium | reverse complement strand
TTCGAGGACCTCGCGGATCTCGCCGCCCGGGTCGACCCGCGCCAGCTCAACAAGATGCAGATCGAGAACCTCGCCCGCGCCGGCGCTTTTGACGGGCTGGAGCCCATCCGCGCCCGCGTCTTCACCGGCGCCGAGACCATCCTGCGCCGCGCGCAGGCGACCACGGAAGAGAAGGCGAGCGGCCAGATCGGCCTGTTCCGCGGCAATGGCGGGCCGGAGCCACTGCGCATGCCGAACATCCCGGAGTGGGAGGGGCTGGACCGGCTGGGCTACGAGGCGGAGGCGATCGGCTTCCACCTCACCGGCCATCCGCTCGATGCCTATGCGGGCGCGCTACGCCGCCTCGGCGTGGTCGCCAGCAACGGCATGGAGGCGCGGGTGCAAAACGGCGGCGCGCGCATCAAGCTCGCCGGCGTGGTGGTCAACACCAAGGAGCGCATCACCCGCTCCGGCAGCCGCATGGCCTGGGTGCGGCTGTCCGATGGTGGAGGCAGCTTCGAGGTGACCTGCTTCAGCGAGGTGCTCGGCCGGGCGCGCGAGGTGCTGAAGGAGGGCAATGCGGTTCTGGTGACCGCCGATGTCCGCCTTGAGGGCGAGGCGCTGCGGGTCACCGCGACCGAGGTCACCGGCCTCACCGAGGCGGTGCAGAACGTCGCCGGCGGCATCCGCATCTGGCTGCGCCAGACCGAGGCGGTGCCACATATCCGCACGCTGCTGGACCGCGAGGGCAAGGGCAAGGGCAAGGTGGTGCTGATCCCGCGTATCGAGGACACGCAGGATGTGGAGATCACCTTGCCGGGCGGGTTCAACTTGTCGCCACGTCTGGCGCAGGCGTTGAAGATATTGCCGGGGATTGAGCGGGTGGAGGACGTTTAGGAAGCAAGCGCTTCTTTTTGAAAAAAGAAGCAAAAACTTTCTATCCGTTTGGCTCGGCGGAGCCCCGGGCAACTCCGCGGCAAACGGATTGAAGTTTTTTGGTTCTTTTTTTCAAAAAAGAACCGCTTGCTTTGCTTCTTTGTGGCACTCCATCACGCCAACCGCAGCAGCACCTCCGCCAGCGCCGTGGGGGCGGTGATGTTGGGGCTGTGGGACTCGGCCATTTCGATCAGCGCCCAGGCGGGGTTCCCACGGAAGCGGTCGGCGAATTGTTGGAAGACGTCGCCGGGGCCTTTCTTGGTGCAGTGGATGTAGGTGCGCCGCAGGCGCTCGGTGGCGCCGGTCAGGCGCAGTTGCTCGCTGAAGCAGCGCTGCGGCTGATGGCGGCGGCGCGGCTTGGTCCAGGCGAGATCGGCCTCGGAGGTGTCGGGCGCCGAGGGCATTGGGGGGACGAGCCAGCCCTCCACCCCCGCCTCGGTATGGCCGCCGCGTAGATCGTCGAGCGACTGGCCGTCGCCGGGCACGAAGGCGTCGAGATAGATGAGATGGCGGATTTTGCCGGCAACCCGGTCGGCCACGCCGGTGGCGACCATGCCGCCGTAGGAGTGGCCGACCAGCACGATATCCTCCAGCCCCTCATATTCGATGACGCCAAGGATATCGGCGATATGGGTTTCGAGCCCAACCATGGGGGAGGCGAGATGGGCGCGCTCGCCGAGGCCGGTATAGCTGGGGGTGAACACTTCATGGCCCGCGGCGCGCAGCAGCGGCCGCATCTTCCCCCAGGCCCAGCCGGCCGACCAGGCGCCGTGGCAGACGAGAATGGTTGCCATGTCAGACCTCAACCGTGAGGTCGACGGCGCCAAGGCCCTCGACGGCGAAACGGTACTGTTCGGTCTTGGCGGGGAAGCGGGTGGTGACCAGGCTGCCCGTCAGCACGATGTCGCCCTTCTTGAGCCCGGTTCCCTGCTCGGCCAGGCGCTCGGCGAGCCACACCAGCGGCTCGAAGGGATGGCCCAACACGTCTCGCCCATGGCCGGAATCGACCTCGGCGCCATCGAGGCTGACGACGCCGCGCACGGCGGCGAGGTCGGGCCAGGTGGTGCACCACTCGCCGAGCACAATGCCGCCGTTCCAGGCGTTGTCGGCGATGAGGGTGGCGATTTCGAGCAGCTTGTAGTCGGCGCGGCGATCATCGACCACCTCATAGGCAGGGCACACCGCCTCGACCGAGGCGGCCAGCATCTCGAAGGTGAAGGGGCCGGAGGCCGGAAGGTCCTTCCCGATTTTGACGCCGATCTCGAATTCAAGGCCGATGCGGCCGAAAGCGCTGGCCTTCAGCGTCACGCCCGAGGGATGCACCCGGTTGGCCAGCACCACGCCGGCGCCGGGATGGTCGATGCCGCACATCGCCTGCATGCGCTTGGAGGTGAGCGCCACCTTGTAGCCGGCCACCGCGGCGCCGCTGCGCTCGCGCAGCAGGCGGACGAAGTGCTGCTGCACCTTGTAGGCGTTGGCGAGATCGGTGCGGGGCAGGTCCGCGAGTGGGCGGGATTGTTCGCCCGCGTCATGCTGGCGAAGCAATTCGGCGGCGAGTGCCTGATGATCCATGATGTCCTCCCGTGTTGCTGGCAGAGTAGGGGCGGGGCAGGGTGTCGGCAACCGGGGAGGGGGTGCTAAACACCTCACAGGAGGACCCGCCATGCGCCTGCACCGCCGTCTCGTTCTCGCCGGGCTTGCCGGCATCGCAGCACCCGCGCGGGCGGAGGAGCCGATTCGGCTTGGCCTGCTGCGCACGCTCTCGCCGGCGCCGCTCTATCTCGCGCAGGAACGCGGCTATTTTGCCGCCGAGGGGGCGCCGGTGGTGTTCCGCTTCTTCGAGGCGGCGCAGCCCATCGCCGCCGCCGCGGTGTCCGGCGATATCGATGTCGGCATCACCGCACTCACCGGCGGGTTTTTCGCGCTGGCGGGGAAGGGGGCGCTGAAGGTGATCGGCGGCGGGCTGCATGAGCAGAAGGGGTTCGACCTCACGGCCGTGCTGGTCAGCCGCAAGGCCTATGATGCGGGGCTGACGTCGCTGGAGAAACTGGGCGGCCATAGTTTCGGCATCACCCAGTTCGGCAGCTCCTTCCATTACATGATCGGGCGGTTGGCGGAGGCGAAGGGGTTTGAGCTGAAGTCGATGTCGCTGCGGCCGTTGCAGCAGATCGGCAATATGTTGGCGGCCGTGCGCTCGGGGCAGGTGGATGCGACGATGGCGATCGCGTCGCAGGCGCGTCCCGCAGCGGCGAGTGGGGATTGCGTGATCATCGGCTGGGTCGGCGACCATGTGCCCTATCAGATCACCGCTCTGTTCGCTGCGGCGCCGATGATCGCCAAGCGGGAGGCAGCGCTGCGGGGGCTCGCGCGGGCCTATCAGCGCGGCGTGGCTGATTATCGCGCCGCTTTTCTCGCGGGGACGCAGGGGCCGGCGACAGCGGCTGCGATTGCGGACATCACCAAATACGTCTTCACGGGCGACCCGGCGGCGGCCCAAAAAATCACCGAGGGGATCGGCTGGTACGACGAGGGCGGGGCGCTCGACGTGGCGGATGTGAAGGCGCAGTTGGCCTGGTTCCAGGCGCAGGACATGGTGAAGGGCCCGATCGACCCTGACGCCATCATCGACACGCGCTTCCTGCCGACGCGATGACGTTGGGGCTGCGCGCCGCGGGGGTTTCGCATCGCTACGGGGCGGTGACGGCGCTGGAGGGGGTTTCGCTCGACATTCCCGCCGGGGAGACGACGGTGATCGTCGGGCCATCGGGCTGCGGTAAATCGACCCTGCTGGGTATCCTTGGCGGGTTGCTGCGGCCGAGTGCGGGCGAGGTGACGGTGGAGGGCAGTGCGCCGGAGGGGTGCCTGAACCGGCTGACCTATGTGTTCCAGGATTTCGCCTTGCTGCCCTGGCGGACGGTGGCGGGGAATGTCGCCTTGGTATTGGAGCCGCATGGGCTATCGCGGGAGGCGCGGGAGGCGCGGGAGGCGCGAATCGCTGAGGTGCTGTCGATGACGGGGCTGAGCGAGTTCGCCGATGCCTGGCCACGCCAGCTCTCCGGTGGCATGCGTCAGCGCGTCGGGATTGCGCGCGCGCTCGCGGTGCGGCCAGCGGTGCTGCTGATGGATGAGCCGCTGTCAGCACTCGATGCGCAAACGCGGGAACTGCTGCTCGACGAGGTCTCCGCGCTGATTGCCCGCGCCGGGGCGACGGTGGTGTGGGTGACGCATAATCTCGCCGAGGCCGTGCGGCTGGGGGAACGCATCGTGGTGATGAGCCGCCGCCCCGGCCGTATCCGCGCCGTGCTGCGCCGGGGCGAGGCCGCGGCCACCGAGGCCGGCCTGTGGGCGATGATCCGCGACGAGGCGGCGGACGCGGCGCGCGAACTGGCCGATGGCTGAGCCGGTCCCCTTTCGCGCCCGCGGCTTCGCTTCCCGCGAGCGCGGCTGGGCGGCGGCGCTCACGCTGCTGGCCGTGCTGGCATTGTGGCAGATCGGCGCAGAACTGCGCTGGTTCTCGGTCGCCTTCCTTTCCACCCCTGCCGCCATCGGCCGCGCGCTGTGGCATCTCGCCCTCTCCGGCGAACTCGGCCGCGATCTCGCGGCCTCGCTCGGGCGGCTGCTCGGCGGATGGCTCGCCGGCACCCTGGCCGGGCTTCTCGCCGGGCTGGCGATCGGCCTGTCCAGCACGCTGCGCAGCCCGGGGATGGCGGAGGTTTCGGCGCTGTTTCCCATCCCGAAAATCGCCTTGGTGCCGCTGTTCATCATCTGGTTCGGCATCGGTGAGGGCAGCAAGCTGGTGACGGTGGGGTTCGGGGTGTTTTTCCCGATGGCGATCAGCACCATCGCGGCGGTGGATGCCGTGCCGCGCAATCTGATCCGCATGGGGCAGTCCTTCGGGCTGTCGCATTCCGCGGTGGTGTGGCGCATCGTGCTGCCCGGCGCGCTGCCCGCGCTGCTGGCGGCGATGCGCATCACCGCCGCCACGGCGATCATCCTGCTGGTGGCCGCCGAGATGATTGGCGCCGAGAACGGCATCGGCGCCTTCGTGCTGCGGGCAGGGAACCTCTACGACGTCGACGCGCTGATGGCCGGCATCGCCGTGCTGTCGCTGATCGGGCTAGCCGCCGCCCGGTTGATCGCCCTGGCCGAGCGGGAGCTGCTGAAATGGCGGTGACAGTTGACAAGCCGGCGCCGCGGGGCCTTCTCAAGCTTGGCAAGGAAGGGGGCGAGCGATGGCGCAATTGACCGATGACTGCTTCGCCTTCGGCGGCGCCATGCTGTCGCTTGATGCCGCAAGAGCCGAAATCGCCGCCGCCTATGCCTGCCGGGTCGGCGTGGAGACGATCCCGCTCGGTTCGGCCTGCGGGCGCATCCTGGCGGCCGACATGGTCTCGGCGATCGACCTGCCGCCGCAACGCAATTCGGCGGTGGATGGCTATGCGATGCGCCACGCCGACCTGAAGCCCAATGCACCCACAGCGCTGCCCCTGTTCGGCCGTGCGGCGGCGGGGGATGCGCCAGTGGAATCGGTCCCCATCGGCTACGCCACCCGCATCTTCACCGGGGCGGTGATGCCGGAGGGGCCGGACACCGTGATGATGCAGGAGGACTGCGAGCTCACCGATGACGGCGTGATCGTGCAGCCCGGCATCGCCAGGGGCGCCAATAGCCGCCCCGCCGGGGAGGATGTCGCCCGCGGCGCCCTCGCCCTGTCCGCCGGCCGACGGCTCACCCCCGCCGATATCGGCCTGCTGAGCGCGCTCGGCGTCGCCGAGGTGTGCGTTCGCCGGCCGCTCCGCGTAACGGTATTCTCCACCGGCAATGAACTGCGAGACCCGCCAGGCGCGCTGCTGCCCGGCCAGGTATTCGATGCCAATCGCGCCATGCTGCTGGCCCTGCTGCGCCGCCTCGGCGCCACGGTGACGGATGGCGGAATCCTGCCGGACCGGCGGGACGCCACCGCCGCCGCACTCGCCGCCGCCGCGGGATCGGCCGACCTCATCCTCACCTCCGGCGGTGTCTCCACCGGCGAGGAAGACCACGTGCGCGCCGCCATCGAGACCGCGGGAACGCTCACCTTCTGGCGCGTGGCGATCAAGCCCGGCCGGCCTGTCGCCCTGGCCGAGATCGGCGCCACGCCGCTGCTGGGCCTGCCCGGCAACCCCGTCGCCGCGCTGGTCACCTTCGCCGCCCTCGGCCGACCGTTGCTCGACCGCCTCGCCGGCGCCGTCTTCGTCCCCCCGCTGCGCCTGCCGGTGCGCAGCGGCTTCGCCTACAAAAAGAAATCCGGCCGCCGCGAATTCGTCCGCGTGCAGATCGACCTCGACGGAGTCGCGACCCGCTACCCCAAGGAGGGCGCCGGTATTCTCACCTCCCTCACCGAAAGCGATGCGCTGATGGAACTTCCGGAGGAGATGACCCGCCTCACCCCCGGTGACGTCGCGCCCTGCACCCCGCTCGCCCTGCTCTACGGCTGATGCAAGCGAAGATCCCCTCGCAACTCTCGCTGCGACTGGAAATCGGCGACGTCGTTCGGCTTGGCCCCGGCAAGGTGCGGCTGCTGGAGCTCATCGAGGCCAACGGCTCCATCACCGCGGCGGCGCGGGAAATGGGCATGTCCTACCGCCATGCCTGGCTGCTGGTGGATAGTCTGAACGGTGCCTTCCGCGAGCCGCTGGTGGAAACCCGGGCTGGCGGCAAGGCCGAGCAGCGCGCGATGGTGACCGATCTCGGCCGAGACGTGATGGCCCGGTTCCGCGCCATGCAGACCATCGCGGCGGCGGCCCTGGCCGAAGACCTCGCGGCGCTCGAGGCCCAGCTCCGCCCCGATGCCGCGCCGCGCCACATGCGGGACCCCGAGCACCCCGGCTAGCCCCTCCATCCAGCGTATTCTCCCCGATATGGTGGCTTGATCGGCCGCTGCGGCTGAGGCATGGTCACGGTATACGCCATGATACGGTGCCCCGCGCCGGCGCGGCGTCGTCAACCGGCCGCAGGGCCGAAAAGGGATGGGAGGGCTGGCGCCATGATGAAGTCTTTGCACATCGAAGCGGCCAAATGTACCGGCTGCCTGCAGTGCGAAATGGCCT
>CAIWAJ010000088.1:0-1833 GCA_903910565.1 uncultured Rhodospirillales bacterium | reverse complement strand
TCCCGCCGCTCCACCTTCACGATGCTGGCGCCGAGCAGGCCGAGCTGAAATGTGCAGTACGGCCCAGCCAGCACCTGCGTGAAGTCGAGAATGCGGACGCCGTCGAACGGTCGGATCATCAGAGTTTCCCTTATCCCGGACAGACACTTATACCAGATGGCCCTGATGTCGACTCAGAAGGAAGCGCTCCTTTTTTGAAAAAAAGGAGCAAAAAACTTCTGTCCGCTTGCTATGTACCGCTTCCGACCATCCCGCTTCGGTACGCCAACGGCATGGATGGAGTAAAAAGTTTTTTTGGTTCTTTTTGTTCACAAAAAGAACACCCTTCCGCCCCTACCATCAGGCAATTTCGGCAAGATACCAGTCGAGATACCGCTGCTCATTGGCTTCCATCGGCGCCAGCGGCCCCGGCTCATAGAACCGCGAGCGCACGCCGCGGGCGGTGTGCTCGATGATGCGCTTGTCGGCCTCGGACGTGATGCGCCACAGCCAGGTGAGCTTTTCCATATCGAAATCCCGCCCCGCCTCGGCATCGCCGCGCACCAGCCACAGCAGCTCCATGTCGCATGTGTCGAGCCCGCGCGGCATGAAGCGGTAGATCACCCCATGGTCGGCGTAGGACACCAGGAAACTCGCCGGCCCCAGATGGATCGAGGTCACCCCCCCATCATAGCCGGTGAACTTGCCCATCAGCGGCGCCACCGGCGAGCCATCCGGCGAGCCGGTCTGCACCCCGTCATAGAGCGCGTAACGGAAGCAATCGATCGCCTCCTCCCCCGCGGCCGAAGACCAATGGGTGAGCGTCGCCACCTCAACGCCGAGCGCCTTCGTGCGCGCTTCCATCGCCGCATTCAGCTTGGCAATGCGCGGCGCCGGCTGCTCAAGCGCGTGCAGCTTGGAGTATTCGGGATGGCTCGGGCTGCAATGGTAGCATTCCACGTAGTTCTCAACCGCAAGCTTCCAGTTGGCGTCGAGCGGATAGGTCTCTGCGTGCACCACTTTCGCATCCGCCCAGCCATAAGCACCGAGCGCCCCATGCAACGTCGCCTCGACATGCCCGAACGCGACCGGCTCGGCGGCAAAGTTGATGAACAGCGCCCCCTCCACCTCCCGGCAATGGATTTGCCGCAGCCCATGCCCCGCGCGATCGAAATCGGCCGGCATGTGCCGCGCCGAATCCAGGCTGCCATCAAGCGCATAGGTCCAGCCGTGATAAGGGCAGGCAAACAGGGTGGTATGGCCGGCCTTGGCGGTGCACACCTCGGCCCCGCGATGGCGGCACAAATTGAGCAGCGCGCGGATCACCCCATCCTTGCCGCGCACGATAATCACCGTCTCGTCGCCATAGGTGGTGGTGAAGAAATCGCCGGGCTTCGCCACCTGGCTCGCATGCCCCACGCACAGCCAGTGCCGCAGGAACAGCCGCTCGATGTCATGCGCATACACCGCCGGATCGGCATAGAACCCGCGCAGCAACGCCATCCCCTTCTGCTGGGCGGCGAGCAGGGCAGAGACTTCGGGCGGTGCAGGCATGGCGGTCCTCGATGTTCTTCCGGCGGAGGGTAGCATGTTGGTGGTTAGAGGGAAGGAAGGGCTTCTTTTTTGAAAAAAAGAAGCAAAAAACTTTTATTCACTTCCTTTGTACCGCTCCCGACCATCCCGCAGGGGCAATCCAACGGCAACGAACGGAGCAAAAAGTTTCGCTCTTATTGCGTCATCTGTTGAGATCTGCGATTCTACTCCCCGGCGTCAGGGGAACATCTCAGGTATGGACAAAGTGGCGTTTGGGCGGTGGCTTGCCGGGATTGGAGAGCTCGATGGCGCCCAGCGTAT
>CAIWAJ010000087.1:0-2383 GCA_903910565.1 uncultured Rhodospirillales bacterium | reverse complement strand
GGCTCCAACCGCGGGCATGACAGCATCGCCTGCTTCACGATCGGCGCCGATGGAGGGCTCGGCCCGCGCGGCCACACGCCCTGCGGCGGGGAGAAGCCGCGCCATTTCGCGATCAGCCCGGATGGCGCCTGGCTGGTGGTGGGCAACCAGGCGAGCGACCGGGTCAGCCTGTTCCGGCGCGATGTGGCCACGGGGGGGCTGGTGCTGGCGGATGCGCTGACGGTGCCGCGGCCGGCGTGTGTGGTGTTTTTGGAGTAGGGAAGCAGTTCTTTTTGTGAACAAAAAGAACCAAAAAAACTTTTCACTCCCTCGTTGCCGTTGGCGTGCCTCCCGGGATGGTGGGAGCGGTACATGCCTTTGGAATAAAAGTTTTTTGCTCCTTTTTTTCCAAAAAAGGAGTGCTTCCTTCCACTTGCCTTACCTTCTCTTCGTTTTTCGGGTTCTCAAGTGGACTGGGTATCCTTTTTTCAAAAAAGGAGCGCTTCCTGCCTTCCCTTTCCCGCAGTTGACACGAAACCTCTGCCAGGACCATGTTGCGGCCATCCGAGGGGCGCCCCATGAGGGGCTGAGACGCTGGTTGTCCCAGTGAACCCTAAAGACCTGATCCGGGTAATGCCGGCGTAGGGACGGGAACACTTCGTACGCACGCGACCCCCGTACCTCCGCCGTCATCCCCATCGTGAGAGGACGCGCCATGAACGTGCAAGCAAAGCCCGCCACCGTCACCACCGGACCCGTGATCGGGTCCCGCAAGGTATATTCGAGCCCGGAGGGGCGGCCCGATATCGCGGTGCCGTTCAAGGAGATCGCGCTGCACCCGACGGCCAATGAGCCGCCGCTGCGGCTGTACGATACGTCCGGCCCCTATACCGATGACGCGGTGCGGATCGACCTGGAGAAGGGGTTGGAGCCGGTGCGCGCCGACTGGGTCGCCAAGCGGGGCTTCGCGCCGGTGGCGCCGCGCGCGGTGAAGCCGGAGGATAACGGGTTCGCCACCGGGGATAAGCTGGTGGCGCCCTGCCCGGCCGAGCGGCAGATCCTGGGGGCGGCGCCCGGGCAGATGGTGACGCAGTACGAATTCGCCCGCGCCGGCATCATCACCGAGGAGATGATCTACGTCGCGCATCGCGAAAATCTCGGGCGGGCCAAGGCGCTGGAGACCGCGGCGGCGACGATCGCCGATGGCGAGAGTTTCGGCGCGGAGATCCCGGAATTCGTGACGCCGGAGTTCGTGCGCTCGGAGATCGCGCGCGGGCGGGCGATCATCCCGGCGAATATCAATCACCCCGAGCTGGAGCCGGTGATCATCGGCCGCAACTTCCTGGTGAAGATCAACGCCAATATCGGCAACTCCGCCGTCACCTCCTCGGCCGCCGAGGAGGTGGAGAAGCTGGTGTGGGCGATCCGCTGGGGCGGCGACACGGTGATGGACCTCTCGACCGGGCGGAACATCCACAACATCCGCTCCTGGATCCTCCGCAACTCGCCGGTGCCGATCGGCACGGTGCCGATCTACCAGGCGCTGGAGAAGGTCGGGGGGAACCCCGATCTGCTGACATGGGAGGTGTTCAAGGACACGCTGATCGAGCAGGCCGAGCAGGGCGTCGACTACTTCACCATCCACGCCGGCGTGCGGCTGGCCCATGTGCCGCTGACGGCGCGGCGGACGACGGGGATTGTCTCGCGCGGCGGCTCGATCATGGCGCGCTGGTGCCTGGCGCACCACAAGGAGAGCTTCCTCTACGAGCATTTCGAAGAGATCTGCGACATCATGCGCAAGTATGACGTGTCGTTCTCGCTGGGCGACGGGCTGCGGCCGGGCTCGGGGGCGGATGCCAATGACGAAGCCCAGTTTGCCGAACTGCGCACCTTGGGCGAATTGACCAAAATCGCATGGAAACATGACGTGCAGACGATGATCGAAGGCCCCGGCCATGTGCCGATGCACATGATTAAAGCCAACATGGACGAGCAATTGAAACACTGCGACGAAGCGCCGTTTTACACCCTAGGCCCGCTGACGACCGACATCGCCCCCGGTTACGATCACATCACCTCCGCCATCGGTGCGGCGATGATCGGCTGGTACGGCACGGCAATGCTGTGCTATGTCACGCCAAAAGAACATTTAGGTTTGCCAAACAAGCAGGACGTGCGCGACGGCATTATCGCCTATAAAATTGCCGCCCATGCCGCCGATCTGGCGAAAGGCCACCCCGGTGCGCAAGCCCGCGACAATGCCCTGTCCAAAGCCCGCTTTGAGTTCCGTTGGCAGGATCAATTCAACCAGTCGCTGGACCCGGAAAAGGCGTTGGAATTCCACGATGAAACCCTGCCGCAGGAAGGCGCGAAGCAAGCCCATTTCTGCTCCATGTGCGGCCCG
>CAIWAJ010000086.1:0-2038 GCA_903910565.1 uncultured Rhodospirillales bacterium | reverse complement strand
TTGCATCCAGCCATCGGCGTTGTCCTGATCGGTCTCCATCCGGGTGGCCAGGCGGTTGACCATGCCGCGGATCATCGCGGCGCGCTGCTCCGGGGCCATGGCGGCGATCGAGGCTTCGTCGGGCGGCGGGGGTTGCACCTGGAAGAAAGGCGAGCCGAGCACGATGTAGCCGGCCGCGCCGCCGGCGATCACCAGGGCGGCGACCAGGGCGGCCATCACCGGGCTCGCCGCACGCTCGGGCAAGGGGGTCTCGCTGGTGCTGGCGGCGAGCAGGCGGCGGGAGATTTCGGCGCGGGCGGCGGCGGCGTCCTCGGCGGAGATCGCGCCACGGGCGAGATCCTGGTCCAGTTCGGCCAGTTGGTCGCGGTAGACCGCCTGGGCGGGCGCGGCGGTGGAGCCGGCGCGGGCGCGCAGCAGCGGCCAGATCAGGGGCACGAGTGTGGCCAGCAGCAGGACGGCGCAGGCGGCGATCAGCATCACTCCTGGCCCTTCAGCAGGGTGGCGAGGCGGGCCTGTTCCTCGGCGGTGAGCGGTGCGGGCGGGGCGCGGCGGCGGCGGGCGGCGAGCAGCACGCCGCCGAAGGCGACCACCAGCAGCGCCGGGGGTGCCATCCACAGCACGGCGGTGGCGCCTTTGAGCGGCGGGTCCAGCAGGACGAAATCGCCGTAGCGGTCGGTGATGAAGCGGATGGCGGCGGCGTCACTGTCGCCGGCGAGGAGGCGTTCGCGGAGTAGTACGCGGACGTCATGCGCGAGATCGGCGTGGGATTCGTCGATGGATTCGTTGCGGCAGACCAGGCAGCGCAGGCCGCGGCTGAGGGTGCGGGCGCGCGCTTCGAGCGCGGGGTCGGCGAGCCGCTCATTGGGCTCCACGGCCAAAGCGGGGAGTGCCAGCAGCAGCAGGAGGGCGAGCAGCGCCTTCATGGCTTGGCCAAAGCGCGGACCAGCGGCACCAGTTCGCGCTCGGCGATCTCGGGGCTGAGCGGGCCGACGAAGCGCTTGCGGATATGGCCGGCGCGGTCGATCACGTAGGTTTCGGGCACGCCGTAGACGCCGAAATCGAAGCCGGTGCGCCCGTCGCGATCGACCCCGATGCTTGAGTAGGGGTCCCCGGACTGAGCGATGAATTTGCGGGAGTCCTCGGGCTTGTCCTTGTAGGCGATGCCCCAGAGCGTGACCTTCTGGGATTTGAGGGCCATCAGCACGGGATGTTCGATGCGGCAGGGCACGCACCAGGAGGCGAAGTAGTTGATCACCACCACCTCGCCCGAAGCGGCGGCGGGGCTGAGGTTGGGGCCTTCGGCGAGGGACGGCAGGTCGAACGCCGGCACCGGCTTGTCGATCATCACCGAGGGCAGCGCCTGGGTATCGCGGTCCGGCCGCAAGGCGAGGGCGAAGTAGACGGCCACCGCGAGGAAGACGGCGAGTGGGAGAAGGGTGAGCAGGCGGCGGGCGGTCACGCGCGGGCGCCTTGCGCGGCGCGGCGTGCGGTGGCGGCGACGCGCCATCGGCGGTCCGACAGGCTGACCGCGGCGCCGAGAGCCATCACCAGGGCGCCGGACCAGATCCAGGAAATCAGCGGTTTCCAGTAGGCGCGCACGGTCCAGCCGCCTTTGCCGTCGGGCTCACCGAGGGCGAGGTAGAGATCGGCGAACAGGCTGGAGCGGATGGCGGTCTGGCTGGTGGTCTGCTTCTGCAGCGGGAAAAAGCGGCGCTGCGGGTGCATCACGGCGACGACCGCGCCGTCTTTCAGGACCGAGATGGTGGCGTCATCGGCGGTGAAGTTGGGGCCCTGCTCCTTGCCCATGGCATCGAGCCGCACGTCATAGACGCCGAGTCGCATGGTGGCGCCGATGGCGAGGATGTCGATCTGCTCGCGCTCATAGGCGGAGGCGGAAATGCCGGCCACCGTGATGCCCATGCCGAGATGGGCGAGCGCGGAGCCCCAGGCGGCGCGGGGGAGGTTGCGGGCGCGGCGGAAGGAATTGGCGGCGGAGGTGCGGAACAGGGCGATGCGCTCGGCCCATTCGACGAGGGCG